>NZ_JBBOOK010000006.1 GCF_038003045.1 Sporosarcina sp. FSL W7-1349 | reverse complement strand
CGGCTTCCGGACTTTATTTGTTGACGTTTTGCTGTTCAGTTTTCAAGGTTCATAAAGTGGAGCCTAGCGGGATCGAACCGCTGACCTCCTGCGTGCAAGGCAGGCGCTCTCCCAGCTGAGCTAAGGCCCCAGAAAGTGGTCGGGAAGACAGGATTCGAACCTGCGACCCCTTGGTCCCAAACCAAGTGCTCTACCAAGCTGAGCTACTTCCCGAAATATATATTGTTGAATATGTGTTGTTGGCGCGCCCGACAGGAGTCGAACCCATAACCTTCTGATCCGTAGTCAGACGCTCTATCCAATTGAGCTACGGGCGCACTTGAGATATAACTGGTGCCGAGAACCGGAATCGAACCGGTACGGTAGTCACCTACCGCAGGATTTTAAGTCCTGTGCGTCTGCCAGTTCCGCCACCCCGGCAAAATCTGGAGCGGAAGACGGGATTCGAACCCGCGACCCCGACCTTGGCAAGGTCGTATTCTACCACTGAACTACTTCCGCATTGAAAGTGCGGGTGAAGGGAGTCGAACCCCCACGCCTTGCGGCACTAGATCCTAAGTCTAGCGTGTCTGCCAGTTCCACCACACCCGCGCATGAAATTAAAATGGTGAGCCATGCAGGATTCGAACCTGCGACCCTCTGATTAAAAGTCAGATGCTCTACCAACTGAGCTAATGGCTCGAAAAGTGGTGCCGGCGAAAGGACTTGAACCCTCAACCTACTGATTACAAGTCAGTTGCTCTACCAATTGAGCTACACCGGCAAATCAATAAATCATATGGTGGAGGATGACGGGTTCGAACCGCCGACCCCCTGCTTGTAAGGCAGGTGCTCTCCCAGCTGAGCTAATCCTCCAAGTTAAAATTGCGATAAGCTTCGCATTGCTGCGTCAGCTTCATTCGCTTGGTCAGTCACGTACGATAGTACGCTCCTTTCCTCGCTCAATCGCTTCCTTGCTCTGCTCGCTTCTCCCAATTTTAACGGGAGTGCGATAAGCTTCGCATTGTACTATGTAATGAACCTTACAAGCCTA
>NZ_JBBOOK010000004.1 GCF_038003045.1 Sporosarcina sp. FSL W7-1349 | reverse complement strand
TTGAGGTCAAGTCCTCGATCGATTAGTATCCGTCAGCTCCATGCGTCGCCGCACTTCCACCCCGGACCTATCCACCTCATCTTCTTTGAGGGATCTTACTTACGAATGTAAAGGGAAATCTCATCTCGAGGGGGGCTTCATGCTTAGATGCTTTCAGCATTTATCCCGTCCACACATAGCTACCCAGCGATGCCTTTGGCAAGACAACTGGTACACCAGCGGTGTGTCCATCCCGGTCCTCTCGTACTAAGGACAGCTCCTCTCAAATTTCCTGCGCCCGCGACGGATAGGGACCGAACTGTCTCACGACGTTCTGAACCCAGCTCGCGTACCGCTTTAATGGGCGAACAGCCCAACCCTTGGGACCGACTACAGCCCCAGGATGCGATGAGCCGACATCGAGGTGCCAAACCTCCCCGTCGATGTGGACTCTTGGGGGAGATAAGCCTGTTATCCCCGGGGTAGCTTTTATCCGTTGAGCGATGGCCCTTCCATGCGGAACCACCGGATCACTAAGCCCGTCTTTCGACCCTGCTCGACTTGTAGGTCTCGCAGTCAAGCTCCCTTATGCCTTTGCACTCTGCGAATGATGTCCAACCATTCTGAGGGAACCTTTGGGCGCCTCCGTTACACTTTAGGAGGCGACCGCCCCAGTCAAACTGCCCGCCTGACACTGTCTCCTGCCCGGATCACGGGCATGGGTTAGAAGTCCAATACAGCCAGGGTAGTATCCCACCAATGCCTCCACCGAAGCTGGCGCTCCGGCTTCCAAGGCTCCTACCTATCCTGTACAGGCTGCACCGGAATTCAATATCAGGTTACAGTAAAGCTCCACGGGGTCTTTCCGTCCTGTCGCGGGTAATGCGCATCTTCACGCATATTATAATTTCACCGAGTCTCTCGTTGAGACAGTGCCCAGATCGTTACGCCTTTCGTGCGGGTCGGAACTTACCCGACAAGGAATTTCGCTACCTTAGGACCGTTATAGTTACGGCCGCCGTTTACTGGGGCTTCAATTCGAAGCTTCGCTTGCGCTGACCTCTCCTCTTAACCTTCCAGCACCGGGCAGGCGTCAGCCCCTATACGTCACCTTACGGTTTTGCAGAGACCTGTGTTTTTGCTAAACAGTCGCCTGGGCCTATTCACTGCGGCTCTCTCGGGCTATTCACCCTACCAGAGCACCCCTTCTCCCGAAGTTACGGGGTCATTTTGCCGAGTTCCTTAACGAGAGTTCTCTCGATCACCTTAGGATTCTCTCCTCGCCTACCTGTGTCGGTTTGCGGTACGGGCACCTCCCGCCTCGCTAGAGGCTTTTCTTGGCAGTGTGAAATCAGGGACTCCGGGGAATAATTCCCCTCGCGGTCACAGCTCAATGTTACAGGAACGGGATTTGCCTCGTTCCACACCTCACTGCTTCGACGCGCATGACCAACAGCGCGCTCACCCTATCCTACTGCGTCCCCCCATTGCTGATAGCGGCGGGGAGGTGGTACAGGAATATCAACCTGTTGTCCATCGTCTACGCCTTTCGGCCTCGACTTAGGTCCCGACTGACCCTGAGCGGACGAGCCTTCCTCAGGAAACCTTAGGCATTCGGTGGAAGGGATTCTCACCCTTCTTTCGCTACTCATACCGGCATTCTCACTTCCAAGCGCTCCACCAGTCCTTCCGGTCTGGCTTCGACGCCCTTGGAACGCTCTCCTACCACTGACACCAATGGTGTCAATCCACAGTTTCGGTGATCCGTTTAGCCCCGGTACATTTTCGGCGCAGCGCCACTCGACCAGTGAGCTATTACGCACTCTTTAAATGGTGGCTGCTTCTAAGCCAACATCCTGGTTGTCTGGGCAACGCCACATCCTTTTCCACTTAACGGATACTTGGGGACCTTAACTGGTGGTCTGGGCTGTTTCCCTCTCGACTACGGATCTTATCACCCGCAGTCTGACTCCCAAACCTAAATCATCGGCATTCGGAGTTTGTCTGAATTCGGTAACCCGGGATGGGCCCCTAGTCCAAACAGTGCTCTACCTCCGAGATTCGTTGTTTGAGGCTAGCCCTAAAGCTATTTCGGAGAGAACCAGCTATCTCCAGGTTCGATTGGAATTTCACCGCTACCCACACCTCATCCCCGCACTTTTCAACGTACGTGGGTTCGGGCCTCCAGTAAGTGTTACCTTACCTTCACCCTGGACATGGGTAGATCACCTGGTTTCGGGTCTACGACCCCATACTCATTCGCCCTGTTCAGACTCGCTTTCGCTGCGGCTCCGCCTTCTCGGCTTAACCTTGCATGGAATCGTAACTCGCCGGTTCATTCTACAAAAGGCACGCCATCACCCCTTAACGGGCTCTGACAACTTGTAGGCACACGGTTTCAGGATCTGTTTCACTCCCCTTCCGGGGTGCTTTTCACCTTTCCCTCACGGTACTGGTTCACTATCGGTCACTAGGGAGTATTTAGCCTTGGGAGATGGTCCTCCCGGATTCCGACGGAATTTCACGTGTTCCGCCGTACTCAGGATCCACTCTGGAGGGGATGGACTTTCGGCTACGGGGCTATTACCCGCTGCGGCGGACCTTTCCAGGTCGCTTCGCCTAACCCATCCCTTTGTAACTCCGTATAGAGTGTCCTACAACCCCAGGAAGCAAGCTTCCTGGTTTGGGCTCTTCCCGTTTCGCTCGCCGCTACTCAGGGAATCGAATTTTCTTTCTCTTCCTCCGGATACTTAGATGTTTCAGTTCTCCGGGTCTGCCTCATGTACGCTATGTATTCACGTACATGTACTGCCCCATTACGGGCAGTGGGTTTCCCCATTCGGAAATCTCCGGATCAATGCTTACTTACAGCTCCCCGGAGCATATCGGTGTTAGTGCCGTCCTTCATAGGCTCCTAGTGCCAAGGCATCCGCCGTGCGCCCTTTCTAACTTGACCA
>NZ_JBBOOK010000003.1:300000-432330 GCF_038003045.1 Sporosarcina sp. FSL W7-1349 | reverse complement strand
GGCACACCGTAAAAAAAAAAAAAAAAAGCGCGCTATGCTTTGGCACAACGCGCTTTCCATCACCCAAAGGGAAATAACAATGGTATTGCGATCATCATGACAACAAACATGATGAGTTGCAACGGGATTCCGACCTTGACAAAATCCATAAACTTATAGCCGCCCGCTGTCATGACCAACGCATTCGTCGGCGATGCAACCGGCGTGGCGAACGCCATGCTGGAGGCGACGGCCACAGCGATTAGGAATGTATATGGACTCACGCCGATACTTAGTGCCGCGTTCATCGCAATCGGCGCAAACAGGACTGCGGTGGCGGTGTTGCTGATAAATTGTCCGAACACCATCGTGATGAAATAAATCCCAGACAGCACACCGATCGGCCCCCAACCGCTCAACATATGCACAATACCTTCCGACAGAATGACCATGCCTCCCGTCTTCTCCAACGCGGTGGCCATCGGAAGCATCGCCGCTATGAGGACAATGCTTTCCCAGTTGATTTGCCCGTAGGCATCTTCCATATTGCGCAAACAGCCCGTGAGAATCATCGCCGCCGCTCCGAGCAGGACGGTGATGACAGCCGGAAACACTTCCAGAACCATCATGATCACCATTGCGAGCAAGATGATTCCCGCGACGGCCGCTTTACCGCTCGCCGCTGCCATTCCTGCATGCTCTTTCGGCTGTCCAACGACTACGACATCATCCGTCTCCCTCGCCAGCAGCTCAATCGACTCCCATGAACCTTGCACGAGGAGAGCATCCCCAAATTTCAGCTTCTGTTTGGACATCTCCTGAAGAACGTACTCCCCTCTACGATTGATGCCAAGAATATTCAAATTATACTTTTCACGGAAGCCGATACTGCGCACAGTCTCATTAATCAGACTCGAACGTGGAGTAAGCAGGACTTCCGCAATCCCAAGTTGCTTGGAGATTAATTCATCCGCATCAGAGTCCCCTTCCTTGATCCGCAAACCGAAGTCTTCCGCGAACTGCTCCACTTTGTCCCGTGACCCTTGTATATAGAGAATATCTTTTGCCTGCAGGATACTTGCTGGTCCGGCCATTTCCTGAAACGTGATCGGCAATAAATTCATACCCTCGGTTGACCGACGATGGATTTTCAAGATGCATAATTGATACGCCGCCGGAATCTTTAGCTGAGCCAACCGTTTCCCGACAATCTCGGATTCAGGCGGAACGCTGACGCGGATCAACTGATCCCTTAATTTATAATCAATAGCTAGTTGTTTGGCAGATAACCGATGGCCGTTTTTCGAACGGGCCTGATTTTTGTCATGGGGAAGCAATGTGTTTCGTATGATGTACAAGTATAGGATCCCTACGACGACTCCGATGATCCCGATTGGAGTAATTTCAAAAAAGCCTAGCTTCGCATAGCCGTTGTCGACAAGTATCTGACTAACGATCAAGTTGGGAGGAGACGCAATCAATGTCAACAATCCGGAAAAACTGGCCATATAGGAAAGTGGCAACAGAAACTTAGATGGACTTGTATTGATGCTGATTGCGATGCTGACGACAATCGGCAGCATCAACGCTACGGTACCCGTATTACTCATGAAGGCACCGACCGAAGCGACAATTATCAAGAGAAGGACAAATAACCGCTTTTCACTATCACCCGAATAGCGCAATAGCAAATTGCCCGCCATCTGGGCAAGCCCCGTCCGCAAGATCCCTGCCCCGACGATGAAAAGCCCTGCAATCATAATGACGACTGAATTCGAAAAACCGGCAAGCGCTTCTGCCGGCTGCAAAATGCCTGTGACGACAAATGCGAGCAATGCAAGTACCGCAACCAGATCCGCCCGAAGCAGATTGCTCATGAAAAAGAAAATGGTGATGCCCAAGATGATAAAGGATAACGTAAGTTGCAATCGACACAGAGTCCTTTCTCTATTGCTTCCTTCTCTAACAAACAGATTGGAAGCCCATATTTAGCTAACCGAAATAAAGTAGACACAAATCAGGTTACCAAATGTGGTAAACTTATACAAGGTAGGTTCTTAAAATTGATAAGCAATTCTCGCTATTTATACGACTCATTGAGAAAAACTATATAACATCTTCTACTATATCTCATATTAAACATGGTAGCAGCAACATTTATCGCCTTTTAATTAAACACAATATCATTTTAGTTGAATTGTTTATTGATAATGATTATAATCTAGTTATACCAGTTATGAACCGCTCATTCACTGGGCTTGAATTTTACTATTCTGAAGGGGGATTTTATTTATGACTAATAATGAGAATCGTTCTCAAAAAAGACTAACAACAGCAGCGGGTGCTCCAGTTGTAGATAACCAAAACTCGATGACAGCTGGACCGCGTGGACCTGTTTTATTACAAGACGTATGGTTAATTGAGAAATTGGCCCATTTTGACCGCGAAGTGATTCCAGAGCGTCGGATGCACGCCAAAGGATCAGGAGCTTATGGGACATTTACCGTAACAAATGATATTACGAAATATACGAAAGCAAAAATTTTCTCCGAAATTGGGAAAAAGACAGATATGTTCGCCCGCTTTTCAACAGTAGCTGGAGAACGTGGTGCGGCTGACGCAGAACGAGATATCCGTGGGTTTGCACTGAAGTTTTACACAGAAGAAGGAAACTGGGATATGGTCGGCAATAATACGCCTGTTTTCTTCTTCCGGGATCCAATGCAGTTCCCTGACTTGAACCACGCAGTCAAACGGGATCCACGGACGAATATGAGAAGTCCCAAGAACAATTGGGATTTCTGGACATCTCTTCCGGAAGCACTCCACCAAGTTACAATCATTATGAGTGAACGGGGCATTCCGAAAACATACCGTCATATGCACGGTTTCGGCAGCCACACTTATAGCATGATCAATGCTAATAATGAACGTCATTGGGTAAAATTCCACTTCCGTTCTCAACAAGGCATCGAGAACCTGACAGATGCGGAAGCGGGAGCTTTAATCGCCAATGACCGTGAAACGCATCAACGTGATTTGTTGAACAGCATCGACAGCGGCGACTTCCCGAAATGGAAAATGTATATTCAAGTAATGACGGAAGAACAAGCTTTGAACATGCCATATAACCCGTTCGACTTGACGAAAGTTTGGTATAAAGGCGATTTCCCTCTAATCGAAGTGGGAGAGTTTGAATTGAACCAGAATCCGGATAACTACTTTGCGGAAGTCGAGCAAGCGGCATTCACTCCTGCTGCCATCGTTCCGGGAATCGGCTTCTCACCGGATAAAATGTTGCAAGCACGGTTGTTCTCCTATGGAGACGCACAACGATACCGTCTAGGTGTAAACCACCATCAAATTCCGGTAAACGCACCGAAATGCCCGTTCCACAGTTTCCACCGCGATGGTCAAATGCGGGTAGATGGCAACCATGGCAGCCGGACTTCATACGAACCGAATAGCTATGGCGAATGGCAAGAGCAACCAAGCTTCAAAGAGCCGCCATTGAAAATTTACGGAGATGCCGCACATTGGGATTTCCGGGAAGATGACGACGACTATTTCACACAACCTGGTAAGCTGTTTAATTTGATGGATGACAGCCAGAAACAAGTGTTATTCGAAAACACAGCCCGCAATATGGGTGATGCACCTGTGGAAATTAAAATCCGCCATATCAAGCATTGCTATCAAGCTGATCCGGCATATGGAGAAGGCGTTGCCAATGCGCTTGGCATTCCGATGAGTGATGTGGCAGTAGAGGCCGTAGCAGAAGTAAAATAATAATTCTTCATTACACAAATGCCGAGCACGTCGACGATTTGAACCGTCGGATGCTCGGCATTTTCTTTATGGATACCGATTGGTTGAATTCGTTTCCGTCACTTCACCGCAAACACGGCAACCGATCCGCCGTTTTCATTCGTTGCCACATAAGCCGTTTTGGAATCCTCGCTCCAAGAACCCGAATACGAGATGACTGCGTTTATATCCACATGTTCCAAGATCCGTACACTATTCGTTAATTTCCCGTCCACCAGCTCTCCCATATAGACATTCGCTTTAAACTTTCCATCAACTTGGACAGGGGTACCAAACATGATCTTCTTTTCATCGGGAGACAGATTATAAGATGGAATCCATTTACCCTCACTATCCTCTCCTCCTGCCACGAGAAGCTGTACTTGATCCGTTTCACGATTTAGCAGAAATATCCCATCTTGTCCTTCGTAACTTCCCTGAAAAAGAATCATACCATTTTGCAATAAATCAAACTCATGAATGGAATCGACCTTTCCATGGAAATCCTCTTCGATCTCGATCACCCCATGATCCATCAGCCGATAGATGCCGTACCCATTCTTTTCAGATTTAGCTGGAAGGTACGCGTCCCTTCCAATCTGTTGAATTGACGAGATGGGATACATATCCAATGAACTCAAATCCCATGTTGCAGTTTCACCTGTATCTATTTGAATCAAGTTGACAATTTGAGCATCGGGCTTCATTTCAAATTGAAAAACTTCAGTTCCCGCTCGGTTCGCAAAATACAATTGTTCGGGCGACCCACCTTCCATGGTTTTCGATTCACCCGTTTTTAGATTGTGAATCAACAACTTATCCTGTTCATAAGATAGACCGTGACTGCCATCTTCCGAAAGCTCCCGGATTTCCACACTGGCAATCTTCGTATCTTCTTCGTTTTGAATATCAAACGAATACAACTCTCCGTCCTTATTGTAATAAAGTTGTTGCCCATGAAACATGCCGAACGTAAACCGGTCACCAATTTGAACATCCTCTTGCCTGGAAAGTTCCAAGCTGCTATCCGCCAAGGAACTTTCAAATTGTACATCTTCATTGATCACTACAGTTTTTGGACTTTGCGCATTCCCTTGCGTGGAACAACCCGCTGCCAGCAGAGTGGTTGCGGCAAGTAATGCAAGCCCCTTCCATTTTCCATTCATCTTTTTTCCTCCTTTTGTTGTGCACATATACACCATACAGCTTACGTATTGCCAACTTCTCAACAGTTGTTGCCGTTTTGTTGCCAAGGAGGAAGGTAGATGGCCGTAATGGCTTGACCCTTTTCATATTGAAATGAAATCGTTCCTTCGTGACGGCTGATGATTTCTTTACAAATAAACAGGCCGAGCCCGCTATTGCCCTTTCCTCGTGTATGGATAAACGGATTGAAGGCATGCTCCACTATTGCTTCCGATATCGGGAGACTCGGATTGGAAACCGAAATGTGGCCGCTCCCAACCGAAACTAGAATCGGCCCGCCTGCCACGCCATGTTTGATTGCATTATCCACGATATTTATGAACACTTGCCTGAGTTCATCGTGATTTCCATATACTGAAAAATCATCTCCCTTACAAACGATATCCATTTGTCGACGGTGAGCCTTTAAACGCATATCTTCACATACGCCCGCCACCAAGGAAAACATCTCAACTACTTCCCGCTTCTTCAGCTGTTGATCCACCTCATTTTTAGACAGCTCAATCAATTCGATGACCAACCGGTTTAAGCGATCGCTTTCCGAACGAATTCGATTGGCAGCTTTTTGCAAATAAGCAGGATCATCAAAGCTCTCTGCACCAATAATCTGGGCATAGCCTGAAATGATCGCCAATGGGGTTTTCAATTCATGTGTGACATTATTAAAAAAATCGGTCCGGCTTTTTTCCAATAGAAGAATCTTTTCTTTCTCTTCTTCGATGGTTTGGATATGTCGTTCGATGTCACGCTGCATCTCGTTGAAACTAGTAGCCAGGTCCTCCAGTTCATCTCCCGTTTTCACTTGAACCTTAACATGATAATCACCCGCCGATACGTTTCGAGTCGCCTTTGTCAATTGAACTAGCGGTTTGATAATTTGACTTGTGAGCAGGAGGGAAATGAGAAACACTCCTAAAAATAGACCGATGACCAAAAGGGTGAAGCTCTGCAGCACTTTTTCGTTTCGGGCAAATAAATTCGTATAATCTCCTGTAAACTGAAATACACCGTAAAATTCATTATGTAAATATAAAGGATAGGAAAAGAAAATAAGGTTCCCTTCCTCTACATCCAACCGTGTAAACGCTGCCTTGTTCTGGTAGGCCGCATCGATTTCTGGAAATTTCCTTCCCGTACTTTCCAGCTGATATTCCAATAAAATCGGCTGTTCCATGGGAACGGCTTCATATAAAAAATGACCTTCCTTATCGTATAACGCCACACTTTGTTTATGGAGCTTACTTAATTCCTGAGCGATAATTCCACCAAACTCTTGAAAAAGATCCTCTTTTGGGGGCGAATGAAGCATGAACTGCTTGACGTATTCCCTCGTCGTATGCTGTAAATTAGTTAATTCATTCTCAACCGCCGCCATACTGTTTTCCTCTAACGAATCCTTCAAAACCTGGTATACAACCACAGCCGCCAACGAGAAAAGGATAATGTATCCGACCATGAATTTTTTTCGGATAGTCCATTTCATTTTCCTACTCCCCCTTCATCTTATAACCGACTCCGAATACCGTTTCGATGACGGATGGCAAAGAGGGGTCGTCCAGCTTTTTCCGGATCCGCTGGACATGGACATCGACCGTTCTCAAATCTCCGGCATAGTCAAAATCCCAAACCGTATCGAGGATTTCTTCCCTTGAGAAAACTCTATTTTTATGTTGGGCAAACAGCAATAGCAATTCATATTCCTTTGGCTTCAATGCGACCACTTCTTCCTCTTTTCGAACGGTATGCGAACGCGGTTCTATACTTACTTTCTCGTTCACTCGCAAATAGGACGTTGTGGAACTGGCAGCGCGCCGCAACAATACTTTGATACGGATGAGCACTTCGCGGATATCAAAAGGCTTTGTCATATAATCATCCGCACCCAGTTCGAGGCCGAGGACTTTATCGACGATATCATCCCGTGCAGTCAGCATGAGAATCGGGACAGAGCTTATCGCTATCAGTTGCTTGCAGATGTCAAAACCGCTTTGATCCGGCAACATCACATCGAGAATCACAACATCCGGATGCACCCCTTCAAATAAGCGAATCCCTTCTTCTCCCGTTGCTGCACCGTGCACCCGGTACCCTTCCTTGCGTAAGGCGTAGGACAGAATATCCAAGATGGAGTCTTCGTCTTCTATAATTAAAACTGTTTTATTTTCTTTGATTGACAAGCAGTTCACTTCCCATTTCCTCTGTATGGTGAATGTTGTTCATTATACTAAAAGGTTGTTGCCAAATTGTTGCTTTGTCATGAATAATCCTTCTTCCTTTTTCACAGCTTGTGATGGAGAACGATTAGTGAAGAAAGCGAGGATGTAGATTGGCTGAAGTTATTACACGTTCCAGGTTGCAAAAAGCCGGACTTCTATTATTGATATTAGCAGTTTTTGATGCGCTGGTGACAGACATCGGCATACGGCATGCCCACATCGAGGAAGCCAACCCTCTCATGCGTTTTGTCTACGAACAACATATCGTTTACTTCTACAGCATCAAAATCGGGCTTCCGCTTGTCCTTCTGCACCTCCTGCAATCCATCAAGCCAAAACGGTTATGGACCATTCTCATGGGCGGCGCGCTTATTCTTTATTTACTAGTCTCGGGTCTTCACCTCTATTGGATCACTCACGTATAAGAAAAGACCAAGTCCCTGGTAACGCGGGACTTGGTCTTTTTCATAAGTCTTCCATTGTCTGAATCAGCCCATCCGACGAATGGGCTAATGTATCGATAACCTCATTCAGTTCCTGTAAAATCTGCGATATTGTTTGGATTTCTTCATTGGATTGCCCGCTTTGCTGCTGGATTCCGGAAACCGCGTCCGCAATTTCCCGGAACGATCCCGAAATACGGACCGTATTTTCCGCGCTGCCTTGGATCAATCCATTCATCTCTGTCACAGACTCCGTCATTTCCGCAATTTTTTCATCCGTCTGCTGAATAAGGCCCGTAACGCCTCCAATGGCATTTTTCGTCTCTTCGGACAGCTTGCGGACTTCCGATGCGACCACCGCAAATCCAGCTCCCTGCTCCCCTGCCCGAGCCGCTTCGATGGCGGCGTTCAGCGCAAGCAAGTTCGTCTGGTTTGCGATAGTGGTCACGATGTTGACAATTTCCCGGATTTGCCCGGACGATGTTTGAAGTTCAGCCATTTTGCTTCCCAATTGGCGAATGCTCGATTGCACCGCGTCCATCTGTTTCGTCTGTTCAGCAATCAATTCATTTCCGAACTTGGACTTTTGCTCCGTTTCCGTCACAAACGCCAGATTATGGGCTGTGAAATTTTTTATCGACGCCGCTTGGGTGGCCAATTGCTCCACGGAAGCACTCGTCTCTTCACTGACTGACGCAAGGCCCTGCGCCGTCTCGATCACTTCCTGTTTAACGCCCATTTTGATATCCTGCTCCTTTTGCCGGAGTAGGGCCTGCTCCTCTTCAAATGCCTCCAGCACCAATTGCTGTTCAAAGTTGAGAATTTTATGGAACGCCACGAGCACTTTATGCTTTTGCTCCGATGGAATTGACAACGTCTTCACAAACTCCGAAAACTCGTAAAACAGCGGTTCAAATGAACCCATATACCATTTCGGCTCCAAGCCGACATGGACATGGACACGGGCAATCGTTTTCCGTTGTCTTAAATAATCAGCATCGATCCGCCCTTCAAACATCTCCATCAAATGCTTTTGCAGTGTCACTTTAAGTCGATCGACCGTGCTGTTCTTCGCGATGATTTCCATGAGGGAAGGTTCGACTTCCAACGCCTTATAAAACGCGTTCACTGCTGACTTGGCCATCGGCTCGATATAAGGTTTCATGTTCTTTAACAAGCCCAGATCCTTCGTCGTCAAATGGATCAATGTCAGTTGTTTCTGTACTTCGGGAAATTCCCCTACGTCGATAATGCCCGCCGTGGATTCGGAAAGGTCGGGAATCGCTGTCAGTCCATCAGTTGGGGTCGACCTCCGTAAATAACGTACCATTGCTTTTTGCCTCCCTTTTCCGTACAATCTTAGATGTTTCCGCTCTATGTATATCTTGACTAATTTTACTCAATGTGGAACTTTTTTCAATAGTAATTTCTATCCACTTCGAATAATAAAAATAACTCTTCAAAAACACCTCTTAATTCCCTTGTAATAGTAGCCTCGTTGGTAAAATCTCCTTTGTTAGTATTTTCTTATTTTATTAATTATGATAAAGTTAAAGAGTTTTAGGACGTGAACAGGTTGTCATTAAAATGAACCCCTCTGACCGGATTGCTGTTCCTGGCGGTTGCTTCCCGCGCAATCCGATACGTGTAAAGCATTTTTTAATTCATCATAATAAAATTTGTGGAGTTGAACCGCTTTGGAATTACTGCTGATCATTTTACCGGTATTTCTTATTTTCGCAGCGGGGTATGTCGGCCAAAAGCTCATAGGGTTTGATATTAAAACGATATCTACTATGGCATTGTACCTGATGTCCCCCTTTCTTGCATTCCGGACGTTCTATGCGAATGAAATTACAATGGATTATTTCTATATCATCCTCTTCTGCCTACTCTTGATGGGAGGCCTTTTTATCGCTGTCTGGGTGACATCCCGTTTGATGAGAGCGACTCGCCCCCAATTTTCCGCAATCATTCTCGGAGCAGTCTTTATGAACAGCGGCAACTACGGGGCGCCGGTTGTTTTATTCGCTTTAGGGGCAATTGGATTCGACTACGCGGTCATCATGATGGTGTTCCAGACAGTTTTGATGAATAGTTTCGGCATATTCTTCGCGTCGCTGGGGGGATCTGAGAAAGCATCCATTCACGATTCAATCCAGCGGGTCATCCGTATGCCCGTCCTGTATGCAGCCATTGTCGGCGTCGCCCTGCAATTGCTCCATGTCCCGATTTCTTCTTCTCTGATGGAAGGCATCAGTCTGATTGCGGACGCTTCGATCCCGACCGTCATGCTCGTCCTCGGCATGCAGTTGGCGGTCATTACCCGGAAACGCGTTGCGTATCGGTACGTCACTGCAACTGTCATTATCCGGATGTTCCTGTCTCCGGCAATTGCGGCGGTAATTGTACTATTCTTACCAGTCAGCGATTTGTTGAAAACCGTGCTCATTATCCAATCTGCCATGCCTGCTGCCGCCAACACGACAATGTTCGCCTTGCAATTCGGGACGGAACCGGACTTGGTGTCCTTTACGACACTCATCACGACACTGCTAAGCTTGCTCACCATTCCAATCGTCCTGCTGCTATTAGGGATCGGATGAAGGGAATGCTGTTTCATCGCAAAGAAAGGGGATTTTTACGTTGAATAAAGTTCCACCGTTCGTCCTGCTCGTGTTCGCCACGATTTTATGGGGCGGCAATTTTGTCATCGGCCGCGGAATCGCAAGTGAATTGCCGCCTTTCACCTTATCGTTCCTAAGATGGTGCACGGCATTCCTCGTGTTTCTGCCTATCGCTTGGCTCCCTTTGAAACGGGAATGGCGACAGCTCAAGGAGCATTGGCGTACGGTCATTTTCATGGCCATCACAGGGGTTGCCAGTTTTAATACGCTCATTTACGTCGCGCTTCACCATACGACGTCCATCAACGCATCGCTGATGAATACGTCGACGCCGATCATTATATACATATTATCTTTCGTCTTTTTAAAAGAGAAGTTAACGCACAATCAGCTGATCGGCACATTGATTTCGTTGCTTGGCGTCCTGTTCATCATTTCCAAAGGCTCTTTTGAAAGTCTTCTACAATTTTCATTCAACCAAGGCGACTTGATTGTCATCATTGCGGTCATTTGCTGGGCGATCTACTCATTGCTTGTGAAACAGTATGCGATGCGGCTCCCAAGCAGTCCGACCTTTTTAGTGAGCATCTTCCTCGGAATCATCATGCTGCTGCCCTTCTACCTGTATGAAACGATGAACCCGGACATCCACATCACGTGGTCGATGAATTCCATCGGAGCGATTTTATATACGGGGATTCTAGCTTCGATTGCCGCGTTCGTCTGCTGGAATACGGGCGTAATCCGGCTCGGGGCGAATAAAGCGGGCATCTACTTGAATTTCATTCCCGTGTTCGCCACACTATTTGCGGTACTGTTCATCGGGGAGTCGCTGCAAGTATTCCAGGTGATCGGTGGCCTGTTCGTCATTTTAGGTGTGTTTCTGACAACACGGGCACCCCGCTTGCGGGCAAGTGACGGCTGACTTTTCTGGCATTTATCGGTATGATAAAGAGAGTGATGACTAAAGGGGGAACTATCCATATGACGATTTCATTTGAAGCGAAAGAGGAGTTTTTTACATTCCATGATCCGATGCAGGAGGGGAAGTTAATCGACCGGAAAACGGAAGTCCGTTTCGACCCGTTGACTGGTGAAACATCCCGCATCATCTTCGACCCTGGTGCGCCGTTTTCACCGCCCGATTACGAAGCACTCGGCAAGGAAACAGAAGGAGCAAAATGTCCGTTTTGCCCGGAGAACGTAGCGTCCTTCACACCTAAATTTCCGGAGGAGTTGGTCGAAGGCGGAAGATTGACCATCAATGAAGCGGTCGCTTTCCCGAACTTGTTTCCATACAGCAAACATAATGCTGTCGTCAGGATGTGCGACCAGCATTACGTGAAATTGGACGAGTTTACCGTTCCGATCATTTCGGATGCTTTCTCCGCAGCGTTCGCCTATTTGAATAAAGTCTCGGAATCGGATCCAGACACGAAATATGCGTCCATCAACTGGAACTACCTCCCTCCGTCGGGCGGCAGTATTTTGCACCCGCATATCCATGTGCTCGCTTCCGAACATCCGACGAATTATCAGCGGATTATGAAGGACGGTGAAAACCGCTTGGCAGATTTGGTGGAAGAAGAACAGGAGCGGAACGAACGTTGGATCGGCGAAGTCGGATCGATCAGTTGGGTGCATGCCTATGCACCGAAAAGCCACTGTGATTTCATCGGCGTATTCGATGCCGCTTCCATCCAGGATTTGAATGAGCAATCATGGACAGACTTGGCAGAAAGCGTTACTCGGTTCTTCAAATATTATGGGCAAGTGGGGCTCGCCAGCTTCAACTTGGGGCTTTTCATTCCAATGACGGCTGATGGAAACGAACGGGTCCATGTCCGTATGATTCCGCGGATGACGACGGGCATGCTGGAAACGAGTGATATGAACGTGTTCAACTACTTGCATCAGGAACCGCTCTGTTTGAAAGTTCCCGAAGAAGTGACAAAAGACGTCGCGGTTTATTTCAACTGAGGCAGGGAAAGTGAAATGGCATACTCCATCACGAGTTGATGGGTATGCCATTTTCATGTAATAGGCGAAAGGAGAAGTGAGCCATGGATCATATAAACTATTTAAAACGGTTCCAAGCTTCCGATCTGACGGAGCCTTCATTCGAACATCTGGCTGAATTGCAATTCCGGCATATGCAGCACATCCCGTTCGAAAACCTCGACGTCATCCGCAGGGTGCCCATCTATCTGAATCTATCGACGATCTACGAAAAACTCGTCACCGCAAGACGCGGCGGCTATTGTTATGAACTGAACGGCCTGTTCCACTGGCTATTGAACGAACTCGGTTACGACGCGCATCTGCTATCCGCCACCGTTTGCCGGCCGAACGGACAATGGGCAAAAGCGGACACGCATGCGGCAATCCTCGTCCAGATGGAGCAACCGTACCTAGTCGACGTCGGGTTCGGCGATGCCACCATCCAGCCGATTCCTTTGGATGGCACAGAGCGAACGGATTCAAGCGGGACTTATTGGATCGAATCCCGTGGAGATGGCTTTTTTGACTTAATACGCAGAAGAAATGGAGCACAACGAACGCTATATCGGTTTAACCGGGAGAGCAAGTCGCTAGTGGATTTTCATGAAGGCTGTGTGTTCAATCAAGTGTCCAAAGAGTCTACGTTCACCCATGCCGATCTAGCAACAAGGGCTACGGAGTCAGGTCGGATTACACTTTCCGATCGTGAATTGAAGGTGAAGGAGAATGGGAACGAAACGAAGATCGTGCTTACCACCGAGGAAAAGAAAAACGTGTTGGCGGAGACTTTTGGAATCGTGCTGGACGGAGCGGACTGAAGCTGCTTTCTTTTTGTAATACGACGTTCATCAAAATTTTGAAACAAGTCAAAGGGACATAGTCTTTTTGTCGCTTCGACATGAGGTATCTCGAAAAATCCTTTCACTATTGGGGACAGCAACTCTATCCTGCATCCTTGGCAGTCTTTTTATCGGATTGAAGAGCATAAGAAAAAGCAGGTGGAAATCGTTCACCTGCTTCCTTATGAGCTTTAGACAGCCCCTTCTTTCACTTAAGCACTCTTCTCAATTAATGACGTAATCACTTTTGGGAAATTTCGTTGGCGTGTTTCGTAATCATTCTTCAACTTCACCACAGTGCCCTTTCCTTTAATTCAAGTTCATCCAAACACTCTTCACTTCCGTGTAATTATTAAGCGCATACGAGCCCATTTCCCGTCCGAAGCCGGATTCCTTATAACCACCGAAAGGCGAAGCGGCATCCAACACGTTATAGCAGTTCACCCAAACCGTTCCGGCTTGCAGGCGGTTCGCCACGTAATGGGCGTTTCGAATATTTTCCGTCCATAGTCCCGCTGCCAGGCCGTAATGCGTGTTGTTCGCACGCTTGATCACTTCATCTAAGTCCTCAAACGGCAATGCGGAGATCACCGGTCCGAAAATTTCTTCCTTCGCAATCGTCATTTCGTCGCGCACATCGGCGAAAATAGTCGGTTCCACGAAGTATCCTTTGTCCGTATGGTTTCCGCCGGTAAGTAGCTCGGCGCCTTCCGATTTTCCTTTTTCGATGTATTCGACTACCCGCTCCTGTTGTCTTTTGGATACAAGCGGCCCGATTGTTGTGTCCTGATTGATCCCTGGTCCCTGCTTCAATTTCTCGGCATGGCTGACGAAATCTGCTACCACATTGTCAAATATTTTCTTTTGAATGAAAACGCGTGAACCTGCGGAGCAGACTTGACCTTGGTTGAACATGACGCCCGACAATGCACCGGGGATGGCTCGAGATAGGTCGGCATCCGGCAGAATGATATTCGGTGATTTCCCTCCAAGCTCCAATGTGACGCGTTTCATCGTATCCGATGCGACCCGCATAATCGACTTTCCGACCGCGGTGGAACCTGTAAAGGCGATTTTGTTCACTTGCGGATGCTCGACCAATGCCGCGCCGGCCCCTCCGCCAAAGCCAGGAACCACGTTGATAACGCCCTCCGGGAAGCCCGCTTCTTGTGCAAGTCCCGCAAGATACAGCGCAGAGAGCGGCGTCTGTTCCGCCGGTTTCAATACAATGGTACAACCCGTCGCCAAAGCGGCCCCCAATTTCCACGCCGCCATCAAGAGTGGGAAGTTCCAAGGAATGATCTGGCCGACAACCCCGACCGGCTCATGTCGCGTAAAGTTGAAGTATTGCCCTGGGACCGGAATTGTTTGCCCGACAATTTTAGTAGACCATCCCGCAAAATAGCGAAAGTGCTCGATTGCGAGCGGGACATCGGCATTCGACGATTCCAAGATCGGCTTCCCATTATCGAGTGTTTCCAACTGGGCGAGTTCATCTTTGTTTTCCTCCATAAGATCGGCCAGTTTATAAATGAGCCGGCTCCGCTCCGCTGCGCTCATTTTCGACCAAGGACCCTCATCGAAAGCTTTCCGAGCCGCCCTCACCGCCATATCGATATCCTCTGCTCCCGCCTCGCTCACTATCGCAAGCACTTCACCTGTAGCAGGATTCAGTGTTTCGAATGTTTTGCCCGTGACGGATTCCACGTCTTGTCCATTGATATGGAGTTTTTTCGTCCCTTTTAAAAACTCTCTAACCTTTGCATGCAATTCGATTGTCGTTTCCATGTAATTGCCTCCCTGTGTGCAGTTTATATTTTTTCCAACAAAATAGTGTTACTACTTTGATAAATAATCAAATGACTTTCCAATTGTTCGAGCGTTCCGTCACCTGACGTATTGATGAAAATAAGGCATTGCATCCTGAACGGTTTTCCCTTCCTGTTTTTCAAACAATCGTGCAAGCCAGGAAGTAAAGTGGGCGGCCGCGAAGCTATGCCCGTGAATATTATAAATTTGCGTCTCTTTCGGCAGCTCTCGCGGGTATCCGCATGCCGAAAAATCATTTGGAGCATTTAGCTGCCATTCCATTCTCGGAACTTCTCCTGCACGCACCCCGAAAACTCCAGGATAGTTCGCGGGCCATAGCAAGCCTGTTTGCTCGTTGTATGAGGCGACAACGGCAACCCCTTTTTCAATGGCTGCAGCACAAGCCTCTTCAATCACCTGATAGCTTCGGTTTACACCTAGGCTCAGATTGATGATATGAGCTTCTTGATCTACTGCCCAGTCGATCGCTTCCGCCAGGACAGAGGGATAGCAAGCAAGCTTTTCATCAAAAATCTTTCCAACGAGGATTTCAGCTTCCGGGACCATTTGACGCATGACTGCGGTCACTGCGGTGCCATGTCCGAGGTAGTCCCGGATATCTTCATGAGGCTCGATGCCGCCCTCCCGGTTTACTCGGAAAGCCAATCCTTCCAATTCTTGATCGATATGCGAATGGTATACATTGACACCACTGTCGAGAACAGCGATTTTCACGCCTTTCCCCGTAAATTCCGATAATGGATCAACTCGTTCTGCTTGTTTCCCAGTAACCATGGCGATTCGCTTCTCCTCCTTCATTCCAATGATCTGCAACGGCTCTCATCCCAACATACGAGTCTGCTTCCGAAATAGTAGCTTGCTGGACCAACAGCCAACGGTCGACCCAATCTAATGACTCCAATCGATGGGAGATAACGAGGAGCATCCGATGCGCCCTTGACTTCTGCCAGAAATGCAGCCGTTTGAACAGTTCCCTCTCCAATTCGTAATCGAGCCCGCTCGTCGCCTCGTCCAATATGAGAATATCTGGTTCCCTAAGCAGGCCACGAGCAATCGACAGCCGTTGCTTTTGTCCACCGGAAAGCACTTTTCCCCGTTCCCCGATTACCGTATCGTATTGGTTCGGCAACTTTTCGATTTCCAAGTGAAGTCCGATTTCGCGGCATACCCGGATCATCTCATCTGTTGTGATTTCCTTTCGCTCCTCTGCCGAAAGTCCAAGCAGCAGATTTTCAGTGATTGTGTCATGAAGAATTTCCACATCTTGCGCAACGACAAACACTTGCTTGCGTAGTTGACTTACCGGCATTTCCTCAATCGGCTGTTGTTCATAAAGCAACCTCCCATGTGACGGTGTCTTCAAGCGAACCAGCAGATCGATGAATGTGCTCTTCCCACCTCCGCTCGGTCCGACCAACGCATAGGAATAACCTGCTTCCAAAGTCAGATTGACATTTTGAAATAAAGGCGGTATTTCCTTTCCATATCGTTTGCCTATGTCTCTACATTCGAACAACGGGCCGGATGTCCGCGGCCTCGGACACGTTTCCCTCGCCCCTTCATCTTCTACTGGAAGATTCAAGTATTCCATTAGCCGATGGAGAGAAACAAACATGTTCTGGAACCGGATATAGAGGCCTGCCAACGTTTGCACCGGTGAGAAGAACCGGCCCAAATACGTTGTGAATGCAAGCAAGCTTCCAAGCGTCATACTTCCTTCAATGACCATCATCCCTCCTAGGAATAAAATGATGGATGTCATCCCCATCGTGATGATTCGCGGAATGCCACCCGCTACGCTCTCGATAATGGCATATTGCAAAGAATGATGGTTCAACTGATCGATTTTGACGCCGAGCTTGTCTTTCCTATCTGTTTCCGCCCGGAGCAATTTGATAAGTCGGATCTGGCTAAACGTTTCAATCATATGACCTTGGATATCGCTTTGATTCTCCCGGATATCCTTTGTCTTCTTTGTAATTTTCGGTCGGAAGTAAAAGAGTGATGCGAGCAGGAACGGGAATATAAGCAACGTCATCAGAAATAGTTTCCAATCCAGATATATCAACACACATGTGATAAAAACCAACGTTAGAACAGACATGCAAAGCTGAAGCAACCCGTCGGTCAATGTCCCTTGAACGATGTTAATATCTCCGTTGAGCCGCGTTGTAATATCCCCGACCCGCGTCCGGACAAAAAACGAGTAGCGAAGTCTTTCCAGATGGTGGAACAAATAAAGCCGCAGCTTCTTGATGATTGTCAGCGTCGTCCGTAAATAGATATAACTGTTGATGAGCTGCAGGACGGTTCCCAACAAGGTCAATCCGAAAGTCAACAGCAGAATAGTCTTCAGATCATATTTGGGCTGGATGAGTACATCATCAATGAACACTTTGGACAAATATGGATATGATAGTTCCAGCGCCGTTCCAATAATGGCAAGGATGAAAACAAGGGTCAAAACTAAACGGTGCGGCGCAAAGAAGGGCCAAAGCCACCCGAGCATTTTCCTACCCCGGATCATCGGTAATAGCACATAAATTTGGATTCACAAAACTCAGGCGTCTTGCGGATAGCGATGGCCCTTTCCTGAACTTTCTCCTTTTCCATCCCGCGACGTACCGACTTCACCACATCCGAAACGAGTTGCACGCTGGCCAGTTTCCGGACGGAATTCGCTTCTCGCCCGACAATTTTCAACGAATCGATGCCAAGTGCCGCAATATCCGGGAGTGCGCATAATCCACATGGGCCAAGCGGGATGCCATGGTCCGAAACAGTAGACCCGCAACTATGCGTGAACCATACAAAATCCTGGTAGTCTTTAAGATGGGATGCAAGTTTTTCCTGCTCTCTTAGGGACAGCTCGCGATCTTCCGCCGACTCAAACTGGAAATCCCAGTTTTGCGTCGCACAGAAAGCGCCAACCTGGTTATGTGTCGTAAAACAGAAGCTTTCTTCATATACACAACCGTCATTCAGAATGAACAACTCATACTCGAGATCCCGTCCGCCTGCATCCATGATTTCCGCCATTTCTTCGAGCGATAGACTGCGCGGAAAAACGATCCGTTCCGCACCAAGCTCGCGATACAATTTGACGCTTTCACTATTCAGCGGTGCCGCCAAACTGCTCACATGGATGCCGGCATCCGGGTAATGCGCTTTGATCGCCATCATCAAACCGATATCACTGACAATAAAGGCATCTGTGCCGCACTTATATGCCTCGCCAATAATATCAAGCAACAATGGGATCTGTTCCTGTGTATAATACGGTGCATTCAATGTCATAAATACAGGAACATCGAAGGAATGCGATTTTTCAATCAACTTAGCGAACTCTTCTACAGCCGGTATGCTTGCC
Organism: Sporosarcina sp. FSL W7-1349; assembly: GCF_038003045.1. Taxonomy (NCBI): domain Bacteria; kingdom Bacillati; phylum Bacillota; class Bacilli; order Caryophanales; family Caryophanaceae; genus Sporosarcina; species Sporosarcina sp. FSL W7-1349. The sequence goes on along the minus strand of NZ_JBBOOK010000003.1, from coordinate 414,012 downwards.
TGTGTTGCACGGCGATTCATCCAAACACCACTAGTGAACGAGCGGATCCAGTTTGTCGGGATAAACCCTGCGTAAAATTCCTCCGCGCCATTATGGACAAGCATTTCCACTTCTTCGACCTGGCTGATGGGTGCTAATACTTTCAAATAGTTCCCCTCCTTTTACACCGGTATTTTCGGACTGATAATCAGTCGGTCCACCTGCATGTCATCCGCCCAATCGAGGACATTCCCTACGAGCTCTTCGGTTTGCTGATAAAAAGCCGAATTTCCTTTTTGCATCGTCCGAACTGGCAATTGGCCGAGCTGCTGTCTCGTGTTTTCCATTTGAGCGACGTAGTGGCAGCATTGCTGCTTGCACTGGACATCGCCTTGGAATTTTTCCTCCCGCGGCTTGTGCAGAGTTCCCACTAAACAAGAGCGACCCGTCGCGATGACGCCATACCCCAAGTAAAGTGATGTCGCCAATCCTTCCCGGTCTGCCGATTTCTCGATCGGTTGGATGAACGAATCATACTCAATCCGCTTGACGTGCATCCTGTCGAGGAACTGTCGAAAATACGGAGTTTCAAATGAAGAATTCATGAATACCGATTTTGCCCGTTCCGGTGCATGCTTTTGATTGTATAAATGAGCGACACGGGGGTCGCGGATCATCTTATTCAATAGGCGGCCGATGACGATTTGCAGATTCGGATATTTTGTGGCGACTGCGTAGCACATTCCCCAGTCATTAACCACTACCTCCACTTCCGTTTCTTGGGAGTCCAGCCATTCGAAGATGGGAAAAAGCAACTTCATACCATTCTCCGGAACATATGGAGTAACAAATGTGAAAGCGAAACCTCTTTCTCTCGCATACTCATATGCTTTCCGGACATCTTCCACCTCTGCAATCCGATATTGGCAAAATTCCGACCCAAAATATAAGCGCCCGGGTTCCGTCAGCTTAAATTTTCGTTTGATGTTTTCTTCTAAGATTGCTATGGTTTCTTGCTCCATCGGGGAAAGCGTCTCCCTGTTTTCCAACAAGGAGAGTTGCTTTGCATCCTGGACAGCGAGCGCTAATTCCATATCGCTTCACTTCCCATTCATTGTTTTATTTGTACGACGCGGACGTCCATCGCATCTGTTTTCAAATCGACTGTCCCTTTAAACTCCAATGTTTCTGCATCATAGAAATTGACGTCAGGGCCTCCTCCTCCGGCGTAAATCGTTTTTCCATCACCGCTTATATTGAATCCGTAAGATGTTCCCAATTTTGTTTTGATGACCTTGTCATGCTTCAGTGACGAAAGATCGGTCTTGGCAAGCATGTTCATGCCCCCATATGCCTTTTTCCGGTCATGTGAAATTATCCCTGAGAAAAAGCCGATCGGTTCTTCCTTATACTCAATTTTCTCTACCTCGCCCGTTTTTAAATCCCATGTAACAAAACCTTCTGTCGTTTCGCCTGTTTCGGGATGGTACACATAGTTGACCGTGGATGCTAGATAATTAGTTTCTCGATCACGCGGCCAAAGCAAGAGATAGTTACTGTTGCCGGCACTCTTATCCTCAGGATCAAACAGCTCATAATGTAGTGTCAAAGTGTCCTTCTCAATATCATATTCATACAAATCCCTACCCCAGACAGCAATTTTGCTGCCGTCTTCATAAAATTGCAGAACGTGCACACCGTACGGAACTTCAATCTCCTTGACAATCTCCTTCTTTTCTATGTCCATAACGAGGATGGCAGGAGGCAATGTTGTCAACTCTGTTCCTTCCACTTTTGAGCGCATCGTCATAGCGTAGAGCAGCTTGCCTTCAGGATCCACATCCATGCCATAGATGCGGGAACGGTAATTGTCTTGTGTAAAATCCAACTCATCAATTACAATATTTTTGGCCGTGTCAATGACAGTAACTTTCTGCCTTATGTCCGTACTTACGAATAATTTACTCCCGTCTTTCGAAAAAGTCGTATCCCTCGTCATACCGGTTACCGGAATATCCGTTACTTCCTCCGTTTCCGGATCTACAGCAAAGACATATTCGTAACCAGTGAGATAAAGCATTTCTTTCGTTTTCCCGGTTTCTTCGGCCAACACTGAAGCGTTCAAACTGACTACGAGGAAAACGGCGAGCATCGAAAAAAGCCATTTTCTCTTCAATATACTTCCTCCCTTCTAATTAGCATGACAATCGTCAAGAGGCAGTCCCGCGATCCGGTCAAGGAACGTCGGATTGTCTTCCATGACTTGTACATATGCTTTCAGTGCAATGGTATACCAGCGATACATCCAGTTGCAGTAATGCAAATTCGGAGAAGTGATTTCCCCTTGCCGCTCTTTCGCTTCGTAGTAGCATCCGCCCGAGCACGTATGCTTCAACGGACAGCGGGAGCATGTCGTTTTGTTGTCGACATGCAGCGACTCGAGCAGCGTCTTCTGGAATCTACGATCGACACCTTGATAGATATCCCCCATCTTGTACTCATCTTGTTCATTAAAACGATGGCACAAGAACAGGTCACCTGAGGGGCTGACTGCATAAAAGCCGATGCCGGCGCCGCAGCCGTAGCTTTTATTAACTCCCGTATGCAATTCGACTAGGACATTTACCAAGTTGGAGAAACCAAAATAGCGGTCTTCCTTTGCTTCGTGAACAAAAATCTCTGTCAGTTCTTCAAATTCATCCAACAAGCGGGAAAGCTCCGGCTTATTTAAAATAAAAGCCTCGTCCGTTTCGGAAACCGGTGCGAACCCGACTTCGTGGAACCCCATCTCTTGAAGATGAGTGAACGTTTCTTTTACATGCGGGAAATCCTTTGTCAGTGTAACCCGGGCAGCGACCGGTTTCGTACGATGCTTTTCAATCAGTTTGCGTGCATTTTTATTGACCATTTCATAAGATCCATGGCCTGATTTGAACGGCCGCCATGTGTCTTGGGTATTTTCATCTCCATCCATACTGACCGACACGCCGACATTATGCTCGACGAGAAAATTGATGCGTCTCTCGTTCAATAGCGTCCCGTTCGTCGTCATAGAAAAATCAATCTTTTTACCCGCTTGCTGTGCTGCTTTTTTTCCATATTCCACGACATGGGTTAGCAGCCTCCAATTAAGCGTCGGTTCTCCTCCGAACAGAATGACAGAAACATTTGGCGCGTTTTTGGATTCTTTGATTAGAAAATCAATCGCTTTTTCAGCAGTCGGCTCATTCATCGCTTTCATAGGAGCGCCGTATTCACCGCCACCCGCATAACAATACGTACAACCGAGATTGCATTCGTTTACCAAATGGAAAACAAGCGTTTGAATCGGCAATTCTCCTTGCGGAACACCGGGAGTCCTACTATTTCTCCCGATACTGTCATTTAACCGGATGACTTCTTGCTGTAGTAACTCCTCAATCGCTGATCGAACTTCCGCCTTCCCGTATTGGATACTTAGCTGCTCTTCGACTTCGCTTAGCGATTGAGAGTCGCTTTTCAATATTTCCAAGATTGATTTGCCAAGAGGTGAAATTTCACTGATAAAGCCACTGAGCCCCTGGAACACATATGGTTTGCCTTTTACTTCAAACACGAGCTGATTTGTCACTGATAATTGATCTGCCGTTTGTATAATGGGAATCACCGCTTTCTATTTGATGTAGACATAGTCTGGGAGTGTGACAAAGAGTTTCGATTCACCGGTCAGTTTATCCTGAGTGGCCGGATCTTGATAGATTGCCTTGGCAGTGACGTATCCCGTATTGTTGGTAGTCCAGACCCGTTCAGGATTCGGACCCCCTTGGGCCGGAGTGAAAAGTCCGGTTTGGGTGTTGATCTGCCCAACGTACTTCAATTCATCGTTTCCTTCTTTATCTTCATGAAGCTCCCACTTGACGTTCAGCGGACCGATTTCTTGATTATCCGCAGTGTAGCCAATCGCTTCAAACTGGACGCTCTGCAAATAATCGGTATAATTCAGCCGCGCCAATCCGCGCTCCGGCAATACTTTAATGGAATCTACTTTATCAAATGCTATGATTTTGACAGGCTGTTCGCCGTCTTTCAAATCGAGTGTTATTTCACCTGTCCCTTGAGCTGTCACTGTAATCCAGACATCATCACCGTTCTGCCTTTCAACTTTATCGACAACTAGTCCCTTAGATGCAACAAAGCTGTCCGGTGTCAGCTGGTCGGGCAACTTTGAGCCGATAACCCGAATGGTTTCTGTTGTGCCTGACTTAATGGAACTTGGCCATGTAGCCAAAATAGCTGTTTTGTCTGCCTTATAGTACGTTTCATCTGCAAATATCCCTTTATCGTTTACCTGGTTCCACCGACCCTCAATTTTATTACCGTCTTCTATTACATTGAAGACACCTCGGGTTTTTACCTCACCATCCGTTAAACTGCTGCGCAATGAATACCCGGCATACTTCCGTACATTTCCTTCAGATTTCTTTTCTTGTTCATCAGGCATGAGCATCGTGCGTTTTTCAAAATACATATCTTCCTTTTCTGAAATGTCGGCATATCCGCTATATATTCCGCTTCCCGGCTGATGGCCGACAATTCTCCATGTCCCTGTGATTTCATAATCAGTCTTTTTGTCTTTCCATTCTTCCCAGTCTTCCGAATCATATGGATGGATGCTTGCCATATAAGCGAGAACTTCTTCTGCCTCTTCTTCCCATTTCATCGTCCGCATTTGATAAATCATGGCCGGACTCATCCCGATATGGAAATCTTTTAATTTCATCCACTCGGCTTCGGTACGGTACTGTGCCAGCGGCCTTCCTCCCGCATGACATGCGATACAAGAACCCTCGATCTTGTCGTATTCTTCTGTAACTGGTTCAATCGTTGAACCGCTTTCTGTCAGCCAATACATGACTTTTTCAGTCTCTTTTGGCGCTAAACCATTCTTATCGCTCAGCTCCTGAACAATAGCAGCTTTTTCTTCATCCGTTACCTGAACTCCCCACGCGGTCTGCATGCGAGTAATTGTATCCTGCCATCCTTCCGGTGTTTTACGGACATCACTAATCCGATCGACTTTTCCGTCTTCCCCCACAGCATGGCATGTTATGCACGATTGCTTGAATGTGTCGCTCCATTCTTCGTTTGCTAAGCTGACTCCCGGTGCGTTTGCTTCCTCGTCCTCTGTAATTTTTTGCGGTTCTTCTTTTGTACAAGCGGCAACCATTACGAGAGTAGCGAGAAATAACAAAATCACACCAATCGATTTCCTTTTATGTTGGATCACCCAAATCCCCCCTTACTCATCAATAAATTTTAGTTTTTGCCAATCTCTTACGGCGGCTGGACAATCCTGATGCCATTCCGGATATTTCGTCAAGCCATCCGGTACTTGTGCTGCCCACCAGCAATCTCCGTAACAGCCATAAAGATCGCGCTCCATCGGCTGGCAAAGGGCGGCTACGGAAATCTCCGAACTATCCGCCTCCCATCCCGGATCAAAAACTGTCGTACAGCCAATCGGCAATTGTAGGCCTTCCACATCCATTATTTCTCCTTCGTTAATTCGCCTCATAGCCATTTTTCCTTTGCGGTTCAACGGTTTACTGTGTTTCATAAGCCCACCCTTCCTTTCTTAATGTAAGCCTTTGCAAAACTAAGAATATCAAGGTAGAGTAAAATCAAAGCAAAACAAAAGTAAAAATAAAGTAAAGAAATAAACTTTTCGGAATTATAAAACTTTGTTATGATAAGAAAATCCGAGCATTAACAATGGAAAACTAGGCAACCATTGGTCATGGAACCACCCGTTTACGAAGTGATTTAAAAAGTTCATGTTCAAAAGGGGGAGAAATGATGCATCAATCTACGATTCTACATGTGGACGATGAACCAGAGATCCGGGAATTGATTGGTCTCTATTTAAAAAAGGAAGGATATAACTTCGAAGAGGCAAGCAATGCAGAAGAGGCGCTAAAAAAATTAAAAGCTGTCAATCCGCAGCTAATCTTGCTGGATGTCCAGCTCCCCGATCTCGATGGCATTGAAATTTGCCGACGTATTCGCCTAGAGACGAACGTACCTGTGCTTTTTTTGAGTTGTAAAGATTCGGAGATTGATAAGGTCATTGGTTTAAGTGTCGGCGGAGACGACTATATCGGCAAGCCTTTCGGAATGAATGAATTGATTGCGCGAGTGAAAGCCCATTTGCGCCGATACTATGAATCAAAAATATCTATGCCAGAAGATGTGTCTTCAGGAGAGGCGAACGTTTTCACATCGGATTCCATTCTATTGGACAGTGCACGTCATGATTGCTATATACGGAACAAAAAAGTCCAGCTTTCCTCCAAAGAATTTGAACTGCTTCATTTTTTCATGCTCCATCCCTTTCAGGTGCTAAGCACGGAGCATTTGCTGGATTGCGTTTGGGGATACGAGTCGGAAATTGATACAAAGACGGTGACGGTTCATATTGGAAATTTACGAAAAAAACTAGGAGAAGATCCAAAAAAACCAAGGGTCATTTTAACTCTCCGCGGGGCAGGGTATAAATTCAATGAGTCTGTCCAAAAAAGCTAATACTCTTTTTCATAAATCTTTTTATACATTCAGAGGTAGGATGCTATGGACTTTGCTTCTTCTCTCACTTGTTCCGCTCATTATCATCAGTTACTTCGTCATACAAAGCACGAAAAACTCCATCACAGTGACAGGAGCAAATATTGAAGAGGATATCAGCGAGTACGCCCTCTATCTATATAAAGAAAATATAAACAGACAAGCAGAAGCGACGAGCATTCAATTGGAAGGATATAAAAAACAAATCCTTCAATTGCGCACAACTTTGGAGGAGGTATTTGAATCGTCCATTGTGCCGCCAGGATACTCTCTCCGCTTACAACAAGATATTGGCGGAGTTTATTGGGAATCAGTAAAAGGGGATTTCTCCAATACAGGAGCGACTGCCTCCTATCCCGTAACGGCGGAAACGGTGGAGCGACTGGAACAGACAAAAAGCATTGAAGGGACGATGAAACAAATCGTCAAAAGCAATCAAGCCATTGTCGCTGTTTATTATGTTTCTCCAACATCTGCGTGGCGTATTTATCCAGCCATGAACACCCCAAAGGAGATTCACGATGGCTTTTTAACGGCGGATGCCGATTTTACGAAAGAGACTTTTTATACTGCTGGAGCAGCTGTTTCCCCAAATAGCAACAAGGTAGGTTGGACGGATCCTTATATTGACCTGACTCATCGGCATGAAATGTTCTCCATTTCGGCTCCTATTATTGGCCCAAACGATGAGGAACTCGGCATTTTGGGCGCAGATATTACGACACACCGCGCCTTAAATCATTTACTTAATATGAAATTCAAAGAAGAATTCGCCTACGCCCTATTACTGAACCAAAATGATGAATTCATCGCCTACCAGGATCAGGCGGATAACGATCTGCCTTTTTTGACAAAAGCAATCCGTCAACAAATATCGTCAGACGAACAGCCTGTCCTCCTGAACGTCAACGGTATGAATAAAATTTTCCTGTCCGCCACAATTGACCATACCGGATGGAAACTGATTTTTGCAATTCCTGAAGCAGGTATTGTAGATCATATTAAAAGCTTGACAGACCGACAATTAGCAGCACATGAGCGAACGATTTTCAGCCACCTCCGGAATGTCATGATTTTCACTTTGCTAGTCATCATTTTGTGTTCCATCGCCATATGGAGGAATTTTACGAAGCCGATCCGCGAAATCCTCGGCGGCATCCGCTCTTTCCAAAATGAAAATTTCAAGGCGGAAATCCCGTCGCAATCCCTTCACGAGTTCAATTTGGTCAGTCAATCGTTCAACTCGATGAGTCAGCAGATCAATAAGCTGATCAGCAACTACCAGACGCTGAACAGCCAGTTGGAGGATAAGGTGTCGGAGCGCACCCAGCAATTGGTTCGCCTGAACATTTCGCTCATCGAGACGAATAAAAAATTGCAGGAGACGGAACAGCAACGAAAGCTTCTTTTCGCCAATATTGCACATGATTTGAAAACACCAATTACCCTGATTCACGGTTATATTGAAGCGATCCAAGACGGGCTGATCGGCGAAGAGGACTATGAGCGGTATTTCGAGCGCATCCAAAACCATCTCGATTCCATCAACAACTTGGTTGTGAACGCTTCTGAACTGAATCGGATCGATTTGAAAGAACAGCCTTTCCACTTCCAACGAGTGGATACGACTAGCTTCTTCCAGAAACTCGGAACCCATTTCGACCAATTTAAAACAGTCGTGTTCGATATCGAACCGGATCTGCCTTCTCTTGACATCGACGTCCATTATATCGAACGGGCCATGATGAATTTGGTTAAAAATGCACTCAAGTACTCTGAGCCGGACGCGCGCATTGACGTGACCGTCAGGCAGCAAGATCGGCATGCCATCATTACGGTCAAAGACGAAGGATGGGGCATTACCAAAAATGATTTGCCGTATATCTTCGATCGTTTTTATCGCGTCAGCAAAGTCCGGAATTCAAACAAGCCCGGGACAGGTCTTGGTCTCTCCATCGTCAAGGAAGTCATCACTGAACATGACGGCACCATCGTTGCGCATAGCGAACCGGGCGTCGGGACGGAGTTCACCATCACCCTTCCCTTCCCAATGGAAGAAGATTGATAAGGGGATGGCCTAATAATTGTCGGAATTGTGTCATAGTCTCTTCCGCCAACCTATTTACTTGCCAACTGCCAGCTACTATACTTGGATTACTTATAAGAGAAAAGGGAGGAAATGTGCATGGAAAAAGGATATTTCGGTGAATTTGGAGGAAGTTTCATTCCGCCTGCATTGCAAGATGCGATGAACCATCTGGAACAACAATTCGAGGAAGCAATCCAGGACCCTTCCTTCATGGATGAATACCGCCGCTATTTGGCCGAGTACGTCGGCCGGGAGAACCCAATCACCTTTGCTGAAAATTTGACGAAGCAGGTCGGCGGGGCCAAGATTTATTTGAAACGGGAAGATTTGAACCACACCGGTTCTCATAAGATCAACAACGCGATTGGCCAAATCCTATTGGCCAACCGGATGGGCGTGAAACGTGTCATTGCAGAAACCGGCGCGGGCCAGCATGGTGTCGCGACGGCTACAGCCTGTGCGATGTTTGATATGGAATGCGTCATTTATATGGGCGCGGAAGATATGCGGCGACAAGCATTGAACGTCTTCCGGATGGAATTGCTCGGCGCCAAAGTCGTTTCAGTAACGAAAGGCCAAGGCCGCTTGAAAGATGCCGTGGATGAAGCATTGAATGACCTCGTCGCCAACTATGAAAATACATATTACTTGCTTGGGTCGGCGGTTGGGCCACATCCGTTCCCTACTATTGTAAAGTACTTCCAATCGGTCATCAGCGAAGAATCCAAACGTCAAATGCTCGAAAGGGAAGGGAAACTGCCAAATACGGTCATCGCTTGCGTCGGTGGAGGCAGCAATGCGATCGGCGCATTTGCCCATTATTTGAATGAGGCAAGCGTGGAGCTGATCGGTGTGGAGCCGATGGAAGCAGCCACGATGACGAAAGGCGTGCCCGCTGTCCTTCATGGCTTCAAATGTTATACTTTGTTAGATGAAAACGGCGAGCCGGATGCCACATATTCCATCGCGGCAGGATTGGATTATCCCGGCGTCGGACCGGAACATAGCTATTTGAAAGATGTCGAACGCGCAACCTACTACCCCGTTACCGGGCAGGAAGCATTGGAAGCCTTCAAGACATTATCCAAAACGGAAGGCATCATCCCGGCATTGGAAAGTTCCCATGCGGTTGCCTTTGCAATGAAACACGCAGCCACCCTGTCACCGGATGATATTGTACTGGTCAACCTATCCGGCCGCGGCGACAAAGATGTGGAACAAGTATTTGAAATGCTTCAGCAAGAAAAAGCGCAGCAGGCGTGAGGTAAGGGTGGCATGTTGCGGAGTTTGCCGAAACGTTTAGAGGTTTGACCAAAACGTTGTGCGGTTGGTTGTGAACGTTGAGAACTTTGACGAAAACATTGTGAGCGTCAGCCAAAACGTTGTAAGGGTTTGGGAAACGTTTAGTGGTTTGGCTTGAACGTTGTGAGGTTGAAACAAAACGTTGGGAAGTTCCTGAAAAACGTTAGAAGGGTCACCTGCAACGTTGAGAGGCTTCAAAAACGTCCGGAAGATAATAGTAATTTATAAACCGCAATACTCAAATTTTATTTAATTAAAGAAAGATGGGGTTTTTTAATGATTCAAGTGAACATACCTGCGCTGGATCTTCAAGCAGGTGATGAGGCCGAGGCGTATTCGGCCACGTTGACGAAACCGGTGGGAAGCTTGGGCCGATTGGAAGAATTGGCGGTGGAGCTGGCGAGAATGAAAGGCACTCGTACACTTGAGATTACACCGCCTGGCATCTTGGTGTTTGCCGCGGATCACGGTGTTGTGCGGGAAGGCGTTTCGGCGTTCCCCCAAGAAGTGACCGTTCAAATGGTGTCCAATATCGTGCAAGGTGGGGCTGCCATCAATGTCTTTGGCAGGCAGATTGGTGCCACGTTCCAAGTGGTCGATGTCGGAGTCGCCGGCGAAGTCGCGGAGGAAGCTGTCAGCCCGAGAAAGATTCGACCAGGTACCGGAAGCTTTTTGACAGAGTTGGCGATGACTCGGGAAGAGGCGGAGCAAGCGGTTGCTGTCGGTTATTCGGAAGCGGAGCGTTTGCTGGGCGGCGGTGTGAAATGCCTAATTGTCGGAGAAGTCGGCATCGGCAATACGACTGCGAGCAGTGCCGTGTTGTCCGCGATTACCGGGGCCGATCCCGCCTCCATCGTCGGGTATGGGACAGGCATTTCTTCCACCCAGCATGAACGAAAAATTTCAGTCGTCCGCGAAGCGGTAGAACGTCACAAACCCAACCCGCAAGACGCCTACGATATCCTGTCCAAAGTTGGCGGGTTGGAAATGGGTGCGATGGCTGGTGCGATGCTGGCTGCTGCTGAAAACCGGGTGCCGATTCTGCTAGATGGGTTCATCTGCACTGTATCGGCTCTATTGGCTAAATTGATTGATCCCCGTGTAGCGGACTATATGATTCTATCCCATCAATCGGCGGAACCCGGACATCTTACGGCCATCCAGCATATCAGAAAACAACCGATCGTCCAATTGGATATGCGGCTCGGTGAAGGAACCGGGGCGGCTGTCGCCTTCCCGATTTTGCAAGCGGCGGTCCATATGATCAATGAGATGGCCACTTTCGAAAGTGCCGGAGTGGCTGGAAAAGAAGAAGATTCGAGTGCTACGCTTTCATAAAAACCGCCGTGCTTCCTATTTTACGGGAGCACGGCTTTTGAATGAATCCAGGCAATCTTGGCAAATGCATGTTTTCCGAAGTTGATCGGCGGGCACTTCATCGAAAATCTCTTGTGGAAAGGATTCCTGCGTACACCAGCAATCTCCCAAAGACTTTTCTTTTCCGTTACAACAATTATTCCCTTTCCCGCAAATCGGGCAAACTTCCACGATTGTTTTCACAATACTCCCCCTCCGATATAGAATATTTGAACCCCTCCACTTTGGATATTCCTTCCTGCACTCGCCTAATGAGAAAATACTATCCAACTGTCAGTAACGAGCATAAGAAAGAAACCGTCACTCACCCGGTGAAACGGTATGTGTTTATTTCACTGGACGCTGTCGCCATCTTCAGATTCGCCAAACGGTTCTCCTGGATACAACTCCTGCAGGAACTCGACCGACTGGGTGATTAATTCCTTCAAAACTTCCACGTCGATGTCATCGACCTTATTGATATAGACACAGGCTTTTCCTGACGTATGCTTGCCGAATTTGGCAAGCAGCGCTTCCCGTTCCGGATCGCCGGTTGCAAAGTATAGGCTGATTTTCGCTTTCCGTGGAGAGAAGCCGACTAACGGGGCGTCCCCTTCATGGCCTGTTTTGTAGATATAATGATACGATCCGAAACCGATGATGCTCGGCCCCCATAATTTCGGCTCATAGCCTGTCGTTTCGGTGAAAATATCGAGAAGGCGATACGCATCTTCCCGTTTCTTCGGGTGATCCACCTGTTCAATGAATTCGATGACGCTGTCGTCCGTCTCTTTTGTTTTTAATTCGTACATCCGATTTTCCTCCCGATTGAGTGATTGTTCTGTCTAGTGTAGCATACGTCCCTCATATTCCGGAATAACTTCTCATATAGTGGTCAGGAGGAATCCGGAGGTGGTAGGTTTGAGCAAGGATTTTACAAAAACGGCGCGGGATGAACTTCATTTTTGGCTGCAAATTTTGGGCGATCACGGACGCTTTATCCATGACTCATTGGCGCCGGGCCAGAAGACTTTTATCGAGCAAGCGGACGCCTTCATCCAACAATTCGATTCTTTGCTGGCAGACTCGAAGCGTTCTCTAGATCGGCGTGCTCTTCTACTCCTTCTTCAAAAATCGAAATCTGCCAGTGAAATGATCCGTACTTATAAACTTTCAATCATCCGAGAACAACTCGTCGGGAACATTAAAATCTCCCTGACCCCCACTTTTCTAAACCATATGGTCAATGAAGTGGAAGAGGCAATCCGTTTGTTCTCCTATTTGGAAAAAGAGGAAATGCCGCCACCTGTCCACCCGCTCCACCATGATTTGCTTTGGCTATTGGATGCAGCCGGCCATGCAGGGGCCATCAACGATCATCTGGATCGGGTTGAGAGACCGTTGAAAAAGAAGAGCCACAAATTCATGAAAGATTGGGATGCCTTTTATCTGAAAGCGATTGAATTGACCGGATTTTTACGGACGAATGCGACCAAGTTTCCAGCTCTGTCTAAATTTCATAATGATGTCCATTTGGAAATGACCATATTCAAAGCTTTCTTGCGGGAGTTGGAGGAGTTGGGCCTCACCAAAAAGGGGCTTGGTACGTTGACGCCGCTCATGGCTGACCATATGGCGCGGGAAGAATGCTATTATTTGACGAAGCTGGCGGAAACGGCGGAAGTCCCCTCCCCCGATTGCGATCCGGCGAAACCAAGAACAAATGGATGAATGAAAAGCGGATCGCCTTGTTATAGGCCATCCGCTTTTTGAGTTATCCTATCTGAATTTCCGAATCCAATGATTGCAACGCGGCTAAAATACTGAGTCCCGTCAATTGGCTCGTTTTCGGATTATGCGTCGATGGGTGGTTTTCGAGCTGAACCGTTAGTTTTCCGAAATCCCCAATTGCTTGAATCATGTGGATATTATGCTCTGCTTGGGGATCGGCAATGATCCGGACATCAGTGTCATGAATTCCGACGCCTGCTAAAGCGAGAATGATGGCGACATTGGCATTTTGCGGGAATCGGTGAATCGCCTCTTTGGCCGAGCCTTCAAAAAGGACAGTCTCTTCGGCGAATGGCTGATCCGATAAAGAGTTTGCCGGTTTCCGGGTTTCCAAGGAGACCCTTCGTAATCCGCCCCCGACTTGCGCTGCCCGTATCGCATCCAATCCACCGATTGCGCCGGCAGGCAGATATATTTTATGGCCATGCGCTTTGGCATTGGCTTTAAGTTCTTCGTATAATGTAATATCTGCCAACGCGCCGACGCTGATCAGGAGCAGATCTTTCTCCTGGACGATTTGAGCAGCGTAGGAGCGGACAACTTCAATATTGGCGCATTCGACGACAATATCGACATCCGACTTCAAAAATGCTTCCACGTCATGGAAAGCGGTGAAGCGATACGTGTTCAGCAGTCTTGGCAAGGTCATCTTCGCCTTTTCCCGTTCATCAAAAACTGCCGTAATCTGGCAGCCAGGCAACCGCTTCTCTTTATTGATTTTCTGTAAGAGAAAGTTTCCAATGGAACCTGTTCCGATTAAACCGATATTCATGTAAATCCATTCCTTTCCCTTTTCATCATAGCGGACATTTCGTGAAAGGACGAACATTTCGACCGGCTGGCGTTGTTTGAATGGTTGTCCGGGAAGGGTATGGAAGTGCAACAAGAATTCAGGAGGCGAAAAACGTGGCGGAGACATCTTTTATCGGTGTGTTTGATAATGAAAATGATTTGATTGCAAAAATTGATGAATTGAAGCTGAAAGGTTATAGTGACGATAATCTGTATGTCCTGGCGAGGCGCGACACGGATATCACGATGGTGAAAGCTCGGACAGGAGTGGAAATCGAGCGGCCGGACGGTGGTTCCTGGTGGGACCGGTTCACTTCGTTGTTTTCGGGAGAGGAACCAGTGCGCGGAGCACTCGGAAATATGGGTCTCGATCCGATTCAGGCGGAGAATTATTATAAGCTGCTCGAAGGAGGAAGCATGCTGCTGTACGTAGATCAGGGCGAGTATGGTCAACGTATTTCCGGCAATGGCGGCGCAGCCAGTTTAGATGGCGCAGGGACCGATCCAAATTTGGGAGCTAATCTTCAGCAGCCCGAAAACCAAATCGAATTCCCTACGGAAAACCCATCCGCCGGCATCCCCCCTGGAAAAAGAATCTGATAGATATGGACAGGCGTTCACAATTGCGGTGAACGCCTTTTGTTTTGGCAGAACGGAAAATACGCGCACCTCCAAACGATCTGCTGCGAAAAACCTTTTTTCCGCTAGGTTCTAATCGCTCTCTAGCGGGTATATATTGGTATGTCTTCTTTTTTATTCATCGATCGGAGGGGTAATCATGAGAAAATATGCAATCGTCCTCTTTACTATCCTATTAACAGGGTTCATTGGCGTTTCAACTAAAGCAGCAGATCAACCTTTGGAGTTTTTCGTGGACGGCGTTAAAATCGAGGGAACTGAGCAGCCGTTACTCGAAAAAGGCGGACAAGTCCTCCTGCCCGTGCAGCCACTATTCGAAGCGGCCGGATTTCATGTTTCTGCCGGGAATTCAGGTGATGTGCAGGCGACCAATTCATTTCTTACAATCGAATTCAAGCTCAACTCGGATGCGATTTATGTGAATGGCGAAGGAGTAGGTACCGAGTTTCCACACACTCGCCACAATGCGGCACACTATGTATCGGATGAATTTTTATCCACCTTGGAAGGGTTCAACGCTTCATTTTCAAAAGATCGGTCCGCAATCCACGTGACGACCAACCGATCCCGGGACATCGGGACTTTCTTGGACAAGATGGCCGCCGTGGAATTTACCGGCTATTCGTCCAAAAGCACACTGGACCATCGAACCGTCTTCTCGTACGATCCGGACACCGTCGAATTCACGCTTGACGCCAATTTGACCGTAAATGAAAAGCCGAACGCCTTGTCCATGGAGACGATTATGGAATCCGAATTGGACGGCAAACCGGTGAAACAGACGTCTGAACTCTATTTTACGAATAAGGGAGTATGGGAGTACAAGGAAGACATCGGTAAATGGGTCCGGCTGGGAGATGTACCTTCTTTGACACTTATGGAGACTTACTTGCCCGCTCCCCACCCGATTGACCATCTGAAAAGAGTTGAGGATAACAGTTTTTTGCAACTGTATGACTATGGAGACGTGCTTGTCTTAGTGGAGCGGATAAACGATGAGAATTTGGAAGATGACCTTGTTGCCAACAGGACGAATCGGTACATGGCCACGCAATTTGACAAGCGGACGTCCTTGCCGTTTCACGCGCTCACGATAACCGGGACGACGATTGAAACCGACGAAGACTCTGTCTTCATCAAAGAACAGCTCACCCAAACGTTCCGCCACGATGAAACCGTCAATCAAGTACAAGTCCCTGCTAAAGTGGTCCGCGACGCTATTAGTGAGGAAGCCTATTGGAAAGAGATCGGCGTGTTTGAAGAGTTTTAAATAAAAACGGAACAGGCCGAGAATGGCTTGTTCCGTTTTTCATTTCCCTTTCTTCAAAAATTTCTTGTAAAGGGGTAATAATGCGTTCGGAGTCAGTTCGATATTGTTCTCATGCGCATATTTGACTGCATGTCCAAGGGCAATCGTCATCGCGCCCGCCACGCTGGCCCCGGCTACCATACCTGCTCCAGGGACGACTTTGATGATTTGGCGGAAAATCGTCTTTCCGACATTGCCGACGACCGTAGCGATAATCAATTCCTTCGCATGATCTTTGGAAATCGGCTTGCCATACAGCGTGGAAAGACGTAGCAAGAGTCCGACTTGCAGTGCGGTCAGCGGCACGAAATCGGATCCGGGCATCGGGAGGGCGCCGATCGCGGCCGCTGATCCGCCTGCACCGAGAATCCACTTATTGGCGATAGACGACTTACCCGCCATATTCGCGGCCATCAAAATGTCCTTTTTTTTACCTTCCAACAATCTTAAAATCTCATTTTGCAACATGCTGATGTTCTCGCCTGTACGCGAAGAAATCGGAGTGACGGGATACTCATAGTTCGTGTGATCTTGGATATATTTCACGAGGCCGCCGATATCTTCGGCCGCGTCGATTTTATTCAGCACGAGGATGATGTCTTTATTCACCTTGGCGATCTTTTTCAACGAAACGAGCTCCATATCCGACAATACCGTGCCGGCAGCGTTTAGGAAAAATAAAATCAAATCAGCCTGTTTATAGAACTTCAGCGTCTCCGCGGAATGCTCTTTATGGATATCATCCAGTCCCGGTGTATCGACAAAGACGATGTTTTGCTTGTATATGTACTTCTTTACCTCCACCGTCTCACCTGGCTTCGCTCCGACTTCTGCGACGTCCGCCTCCATCAGCTGGTTCAGCGTCGAGGATTTCCCGGCATTGACATCCCCAATCATCGCGATGAGCACTTCCCTTTCGAGCTGCTCATTGATTTCCGTTGTCTTTTCATCGAAAATACGATCGAATTCTTGATCAGACATAAATTTTGGGTTGTCCATATGTCTTCCTCCTTCCGCTGTGACAGATGAGATTTATAATGGTAAATCGATTTTTTCCTACTCTGTTATACGATTCACATTCGGGAAGGTTTCATTTGTTGCCTAAGGTTTTGGCCGAATGTCTATCCTTTATATCTTTCCTCCTTTTTATGTTTCAAAACTTTTAACAATTAAAAACCGTCTCCAAATTAGAAGACGGTCCAACATCAAAATATTTTCTTGCGATCGCGTTCTTCCTTCAGAACTTCTACCGCTTCCCGGAAGCGCATGGAGTGGACGTTTTCCCGCTCCCGCAAGAATCGTAAGGAATCGTTGATAGATGGATCATCGGAAATGTCGATAAGCCATTGATAGGTCGCCCGTGCTTTTTCTTCCGCCGCGATGTCTTCGTACAAATCGGCGATCGGATCGCCCTTTGCCTGGATATACGTTGAGGTAAACGGGACACCACCAGCATTTTCATAAAAAAGAGCATGCCCATGATTGACAAAATGAGCGCCGAGTCCCGCCTCTTCCAACTGTTCAGGAGTTGCGTCCTTCGTCAGCTTATAAATCATGGTCGCCAACATTTCCAAGTGGGAAAATTCTTCCGTTGCAATGTCATTGAGAACTCCGATGACTTTGTCAGGAACCGTATAACGTTGATTCATGTACCGTAGGGCTGCCGCCAACTCCCCGTCCGCCCCGCCATACTGCTCCATGAGAAATCTAGCTAGCTTTGGATTACACGTACTTACTTCGACCGGGTAGAGCAGTTTTTTCTCATACACCCACATACCATTTCCCCCTTATTACCGTTGCCACGGCCATGGTGGTTGATTCCAACGCCAGCCTGCTTCCAGGGCCTGTTCCGACGGCACCGAATAGAGGGATAGCGGGCCGTATCGATTTTCGTATTGACGCCGGACGCGGGCCGCTTCTTTGATCGCTTCCCTCCATTGCATTAGCCCTTCCTCATCATCAGGATGCGTATTTGTGTACAATGTCAGTTCGACGACGACAAAATCGGCTTCCTGCACACGCAGCATCATCTCGCGTTCCTCTTCAAACGAACTCACGATATGCCCTCCTTCCGTGAAAATCCATCCACTAGGGCCGGCCAGAGCGAACCGTGAATCAATGCTTGTTCTGGTGAGAATTGTGGAAGACCCGGAGGCTGGAAATCCATGAAAAGTTGTGGCGGCAAGACGAACGTCTTCACAAGAATGGGCGGACAAGGGTCAAGAGGGGAGACATATGGTCGAAAACTTCCCCGAAATGACGGTCTTTCCAAATCTCATCACTCCTCAGAACAACGTATGCCAGGTGGCAAGATTTGATGTCATCCTTTAATAGATAAATTGAGCGTTCACAACAGCGGTTATTTCCAACTGACCTGGTTCGATTGGAGTGGCGGCCTCTCGCGCCGTCAGCGCCATGGTTTGAAATGGGATCGCTTGCGAAATTCTTTCTTCGATGACTTCTATAGGGATGGGATTCACTTGAACACCCATTGCATCGCCCAATGTCTTTGCTTTGGAGCGCGCATCCTCCATGGCAAGAATTAATGCCTGCCGGTAATACAGCTCTTCATTTTCCACCCTGAAGTGGATATTGGAAACACGGTTCGCTCCGTTTTGGACTGCCAAATCGATTATTTCCCCGACACGGTCGATTTCCGGGATTGTAACTGTAATCGCGTGGTTTACTTCGTATCCCCTGAGTATTTGTTCCCCTTCCACGAAATCATACCGAGGAAATATCGTATACGAGGCCGTTTGGATCTGATCCCGTGGAATGCCGGCGCGAATCAAGGCATCCAATACCCGATTCATAATTTCGGCGTTTTCCTGCTGCGCTGCACATTCGTGCAAATTTTCCGTGCTCACTTCTAATTGGATCTTCGCCACATTCGGCGAAACGGCTACACTGCCCTTGCCTGTCACTGTTAGTTTCCGATTCGGAAAACAGCGGACTTGCTGAATGTACAAAACCCGCATCCTTTCTTTTTGTATTGAAATTCCGATTAAGGGAATGAATACAAATAAATGTCATTGGAGGAGGACATCATGAAACAGAGATTTTTCGCTTTACTAGTTATGGCCACTCTATGGATCGGATTGCAGCCGTGGACTACACGGGGAGACTCCTCCGCTTCCATCACGACATCTTATGAAGAAAATTCGACGGCTACGACTATCAAGGCGTATGCACAAGAGCACGACATTCCACCGATCGATGCAAAGATGGACCGGGTGTGGAAAGCGATCTCCGGCTATAACGGCCTAGCCGTCGATCAGAAGAAAAGCTTAAAAAAGATGGGAACCCGTTTCAGTGAACAACAGATCGTCTGGAAAGAAGTATCACCCTCCGTCCATTTAAGCGACCTGCCGCCCTCCCCTATTTACCGCGGCAACCCGGAAAAGCCGATGATTTCCCTGCTGATTAACGTTGCCTGGGGGAATGAATTCATCGAACCCATCCTCCGGGTATTGGATAAGAACGAAGCGAAAGCGACGTTCTTTCTGGATGGCAGCTGGACGAAGAAAAATTCCGATTTGGCACGCTTGATTCAGTTACACGGCCATGAAATCGGCAGCCATGCGTACAGCCATCCTGATTTGGCAAAATCTTCGGAGGCGAAGACGAGAGAGGAACTGCAGAAGACGAACGACGTGATCGAGGAAGTCCTCGGACTGACGCCGACCTGGTTCGCCCCGCCAAGCGGCAGTTTCAATCAACGGACAATCGAAATCGCCCGGGAGCTCGGTATGTATACCATTCTGTGGACAGCAGATACGGTCGATTGGCGCAATCCCGACACGACGGAAATGGTCAATCGGGTTCTGTCCAAAGTGGAAAACGGCACAATGATTCTTATGCATCCGACCAAGCCGACGGCAGAAGGATTGGATCGGATGATTGGAGAAATTAAAAAGAAAGGATATGTAGTCGGAACGGTATCCGAGTTGATGAGTGAAGATCGGGTTCGGTGATAGGATTCGCCGGAAAATCCGTACTCCCTTGAAGTGAACCGGGACACCTTGCACTGAAAATCAGACACCTTGCCGGAAAACTGGAACACCCCAAGGTAAATCGCATACCTAGCAGAAAACCATCTCTAACAGGCAGGCACCCGGTCGGAACGTCTGCCTGTTTCTTCTATTTTTTCAACGAAGGTCGAATCGTTCCATCCGGATTGCCTCCAATGATATTCTTTTTGTATAGGAGTGGGGTGTCTCTATGTACTTTTCTAAATGGAATCGGATTATTACATATCGGATGTTCCGTTTTCTGTAGGCAATCAATTTAATCATGTGTTCAAACAAAAGTAATAGCAATCAGTTAATTAAGCTTGCTTTAAATATTGTTCAAATTTAGCCGTTCAGGGTATACCATCTGTATAGGAGTGAAACTGATGAAACGCTTCTTTCCGCTTGTCCTCCTTCTCATGCTACTTGGCTGTTCCAAACAAACGCAACCGGTTGGCGGTCCGCCATCATTCGAAACAGTGGCAACTGGTTTGAATTCGCCTTGGTCCATTGCGGCGGACGAGGGGCAGTTTTTCATTTCGGAACGTACCGGAACTATCGTGAAAGTGGAACCCGGCAGCGCTATCACACGAGATTCCGTCCATTTATCGCAGCCGCTGTCCAACGTAGCAGAGGCCGGATTGTTGGGATTTGTGCTCCATCCGGATTTCCATTCATCCCGTTTGGCTTATGCCTACTATACGTATGATTCAAATGGCAGTCCGATCAACCGGATTGTCACATTGGCCTATGACGGGGATTCGTGGAGAGAACAAGACATACTGCTTGATAACATCCGCTCTGGCCCTGTCCATCATGGCGGACGCCTTGCCCTCTCCCCTGATGGAACGCTTTTTGCGACCATTGGGGACGGGGCCCGTCCGGAATCTGCACAAGATCCGAATGAATGGAACGGGAAAATCCTCGCGCTCCAAGCGGACGGTTCCTTCCATATATTTAGCTTAGGACATCGGAATCCCCAAGGACTGGCATGGGATACAAACGGGATATTATTCGCCTCTGAACATGGGCAGTCCGCTAATGATGAAATCAATGTCATTGTTCGTGGCCATAATTATGGGTGGCCGCTCATTGAAGGGACCGAGACGCGGGATGGACTGGAGGCACCACTGCTCACTTCCGGTCCAACTGAAACATGGGCCCCTTCCGGCATGGCTTTCCACAAAGGACTACTATATGTAGCAGCACTTCGAGGGCAAGCTATCTTGGTCATCGATCCGGACAAAGCAGAAATCGTCGACCGGATGCAAGGGTTTGGCCGAGTCCGGGACGTATACTCGGACGGCCGTTCACTTTACTTCATTACGAATAATACCGACGGCCGCGGCAATCCATCGCAGGGGGATGATCGGTTGATCCGGTTCACTCCATAGCCGCAACTTCAAAGTTGTTCAGGTTCGCTATGCAATGTATAATAAAGGAAGACTGCATAGCGTCGGAGAATTTCCATTTCGGTTTTCAATCCTGGAGCAACTGTCGAACCTGACTACGGTGGACGGTTGCTTTTTTTGAAGTTTCGAACCTTGCAGAAAGTCGTCAATTCGCTATATATCCGTGAGGAAAAGTTTTGTTCGACATTGTCAAATAAAGCGATTATAATTGTGCTTTAGATTCGAAGTGATAACACTTATCTTCAAGTGAAAGGCGTGAGTGTCGGGTTGGAAAATAAGCTGAAATTGTACGGCTTTAACAACCTCACCAAAACACTTAGCTTTAACATCTATGATGTGAGCTATGCAAAAAGTGAGCGGGAGCAGAAGGATTATATTGCCTATATCGATGAGCAATACAACTCTGAACGATTGACGAAAATCCTATATAATGTGACGGAAATTATCGGAGCTCATGTGTTGAATGTGAGCAAGCAGGATTATGATCCGCAAGGTGCAAGCGTGACGATCTTGATCACGGAGGAATCGATTCCAGTCGGACTGATCGACGAATCATGCAACCGCGGGGAGATGAACATTCTGAAAACCCGGGATTCCGTCGTCGGTCATCTCGATAAAAGCCATGTCACCGTCCACACGTATCCTGAATATCACCCAGACAATTCGATCGCTACCTTCCGGGTGGATATCGAAGTTTCAACATGCGGTGAAATATCGCCGTTGAGAGCACTCGATTATCTGATTGGGAGCTTCGATTCGGATATTATCACAACCGATTATCGGGTTCGAGGATTCACAAGGAACGATCAAGGGAAAAAGCTATTTATGGATCATAAGATGACATCGATCCAGGATTATATCGATAGCGAAACATTACAGAAATACGATGCGATCGATGTGAATGTGTATCAATCCAACATCTTTCACACCAAGCTGTTGATCAAAGATATTGATCTCCAGAATTACTTGTTCAATACGGACGTCTATGAAATCCCGCCGAAGGAAAGACTCCGCATTACGAATAATTTACGCAAAGAAATGATTGAGATTTTCAGCGGATCCAATATATATGATGAAAATTGAGTAAGGGGTGATACGATGGGAACTCTTATACAACATAGAGCCCCTATTATGGAAGCCTTGAATGAATACAAAGCAGCGCGGGTCGTCCCGTTCGATGTGCCGGGCCACAAGCGCGGCCGCGGAAATCCTGCCTTGGCCGACTTTTTGGGCGAAAAAGCATTGTCCTTCGATGTCAACTCGATGAAACCGCTCGACAACTTATGCCATCCCGTGTCGGTCATCCGGGAGGCGGAACAATTGGCTGCCGAGGCTTTCGGGGCAAAGCATGCGTTCTTTATGGTGAATGGCACGACTTCCGCGGTCCAAGCGATGGTCATGACCGCCTGCAAAGCGGGGGAAAAGATTATCATGCCGCGCAATGTCCATCGCAGCGCCATCAATGCACTCATATTGAGCGGCGCCGTTCCGGTCTACGTTAATCCTGGGGTGAATAGCAAGCTCGGAATCCCGCTCGGCATGTCCGTGGATGACGTAAAGCAGGCAATCTTGGAAAATCCGGATGCCAAGGCAATTTTGATCAACAACCCTACCTATTACGGCATCTGTTCCAATTTACAGGCCATCACCGATTTGGCGCATGAACATGACATGCTCGTGCTTGTCGATGAAGCCCATGGGACCCACTTCTATTTCGGGGAGGACCTCCCTGCTTCCGCGATGTCCGTCGGTGCGGACATGGCGTCCGTTAGCATGCACAAATCAGGGGGTTCATTGACGCAAAGTTCGTTTTTATTAATCAATAATGAGATTGGCGAAGGATACACCCGGCAAATCATCAACTTGACTCAAACGACGAGCGGTTCTTATCTATTGCTCTCCTCCCTCGACATTTCACGGAGGAATCTGGCGCTTCACGGAAAAGAGACATTCCGCAAAGTGACAGAGATGGCTCAGTACACTCGGGATGAAATCAATAAGATCGACGGCTATTACGCGTTTTCTAAAGAATTGATCGACGGCGATACGGTGTACGATTACGACGTGACCAAATTATCCGTACATACGATTGACATCGGACTCGCCGGCGTTGAAGTATATGATATTTTACGCGACGAGTACGATATCCAGATTGAATTCGGGGATCTTGCCAATCTGCTGGCCTATATTTCGGTCGGGGATCGCCAGCTCGACTTGGAACGCCTCGTAGCCGCCTTGGGTGAAATCAAAAGACGGTACTCGCGGGACAAAAGCAATTTATTCGACCATGAATACATTAAGCCGATTATTGCGGAGACACCCCAGACGGCATTCTATGCGTCAAAGAAGACATTGCCGATTGCGGAAAGCGCCGGTCATGTTGCAAGCGAATTCGTCATGGCCTACCCGCCCGGCATCCCGATTCTCGCTCCCGGCGAACGAATCACCGAAGAAATCGTTGCGTATATCGATTATTGCAAAGAAAAAGGTTGTTTCCTCACCGGTACCGAAGATAGCCGTATCGAATTCATCAATGTATTGAAAGAGGAGGTCGAGGCATGAATTTATGGTTCACGGAACACCACTCGCCCAATGTGAAATTTTCCATCAAAGTGGATAAACACCTCTATTCGGGCCAAAGTGATTTCCAGAAGATCGACATTTTACAGACGCCTGAATTCGGTCGGGTTTTAACATTGGACGGGCTCGTCATGTGTACGGAAAAAGACGAGTTCATCTACCATGAAATGATCACACATGTGGCGATGGCGACAAACCCGCATATTAAGAATGTTCTCGTCATCGGTGCTGGAGATGGCGGAACGGTGCGGGAATTGGTGAAGTACCCAACCATCGAAAACATCGACATGGTGGAAATCGATCAAATGGTCGTCGAGGTGTGCATGGAATACTTGCCGCAAACTGCTTCCAAATTGACCGATCCCCGAGTGAACTTGTATTACGAAGATGGATTGAAATTCGTCCGGAAGAAAGAGAGTGAATACGACCTGATCATCGTCGATTCAACCGATCCATTCGGTCCGGGGGAAGGTCTGTTTACGAAAGAATTTTATGGGAATTGTTATAAGGCACTGACGGATGAAGGGATACTGGTCAATCAGCATGAAAGTCCTTTCTATGAGGAAGATGCGCGGGGCATGAAGCGTGCCCATCAAAAGATTATGGGATTCTTCCCGATTTCCGACGTCTATCAAGTGCATATTCCGACCTATCCATCCGGCCATTGGCTATTCGGCTTCGCTTCGAAGAAGTATGATCCGATCGAGGATCTGGATGCCTCTGCATGGAACGGCCTGGGTCTGAAAACGCGATATTATAATCCGAAGATCCACGTTGGTTCGTTTGCTCTCCCAAACTATGTAAAGGAGCAATTGAAAGATGTTGAACCGAAACATTGAAACTTTCATCGGCTGTGATAATGAATATGAAGAATCGGGCATCGTCATTTTCGGCGCCCCCTTCGACTCGACGACCTCCTTCCGTCCCGGCACCCGCTTCGCCAGCAAAGCGATGCGCGGCGATTCGTTCGGAATCGAGACGTACAGCCCCTATCAGGATAAAGATTTGGAGGATATCGCCATATTCGATGGCGGCGACCTGGAACTGAGCTTCGGCAATACGGAACGGGCACTCAGCCAAATCGAAGAATTCACGGCAAACGTCTTATCTGACGGCAAAATTCCGTGCATGATCGGCGGCGAGCATCTCGTCACATTGGGGACGATGCGAGCCATCGCCAAGCAATATCCGGATGTACATGTCATCCAATTCGATGCGCATGCCGACTTGCGGGATGACTATTTAGGCGAGACATTATCGCATGCAACGGTCATCCACCGAGTTTGGGACTTGCTCGGAGACGACCGAATCTACCAATTCGGCATTCGCTCAGGCGACCGGAGTGAATTCGAATGGGGCAAAGATCGGGTCTATACAAATCGCTTTAATTTTAATGGCCTGCTCGATGTCATTGGGAAATTGAAAGGAAAACCGATCTACCTGACAATCGACTTGGACGTGCTCGATCCGTCCGTCTTCCCAGGAACCGGGACACCGGAAGCGGGCGGCGTCTGTTTCATGGATTTATTGCAAGCGATTCTTCAAGTAAGTGAATTGAATATCGTCGGTTGCGATGTCAATGAACTATCCCCGTTTTATGATCAAAGCGGCGTTTCGACAGCAGTTGCATGCAAAGTGCTGAGGGAATTGCTGTTGGCGATCGGATCAAAAAACTAAGATAGAACTATTATGAAAATGGTGGTGTTTTTAAATGGGTAAAGCTTTAATTATCGGAGCTGGCGGAGTCGCTAGCGTTGTGGTCCACAAATGTGTTCAAGTGCCGGATGTGTTCGAGGAAATTTGCATCGCGAGCCGGACGAAATCCAAATGTGATGCATTGAAAGAGAAATTGGACGGCGGCCGGACGAAAATCCAGACGGCGCAAGTCGATGCGGATAACGTGCCCGAATTAGTGGCGCTGATCAATGATTTCAAGCCGGATATCGTCATCAATGTCGCGCTTCCTTACCAAGACTTGACAATTATGGACGCTTGTCTTGAAACAGGCGTGCATTATTTGGATACAGCCAACTACGAGCCGCTCGATACGGCGAAATTCGAATACAAATGGCAGTGGGCTTATAAAGAGAAGTTCGAGAAAGCAGGCCTCACCGCATTACTCGGCAGCGGCTTCGACCCTGGCGTAACAGGCGTCTTCTCCGCCTATGCGCAAAAACACTATTTCGATGAAATCCATCAAATCGATATCGTCGACGCCAATGCAGGAGACCACGGCTATCCATTCGCCACAAACTTCAACCCGGAAATCAACATCCGTGAAATTACGGCAAACGGACGTTACTGGGAAGATGGCGAGTTCATCGAAACGGAACCGCTGGAATTGAAACGCGTCTACGATCTGCCTGAAATCGGTCCGAAAGATGTGTACTTGCTGTATCATGAAGAATTGGAGTCCTTGGCAAAAAACATCAAAGGCATCAAGAAGATCCGCTTCTGGATGACGTTCTCCGAAAAATATTTGACGCATCTGCGCGTTCTTGAAAATGTCGGCATGACGTCCATCGAACCGATCGAATTCGAAGGCCAGCAAATCGTGCCGCTGCAGTTTCTGAAAGCAGTGCTGCCGGATCCTGCGTCCCTCGGACCGCGCACAAAAGGAAAAACGAACATCGGCTGTATTTTCCAAGGCGTGAAAGACGGCGAAGAGAAAACGTATTATGTCTATAACATTTGCGACCACCAAGAATGTTACCGCGAAGTCGGCTCCCAAGCGATTTCCTATACAACTGGCGTACCGGCCATGATCGGTGCGATGATGATCTTGACGGGCAAATGGAAGAAACCCGGCGTTTACAATGTAGAGGAATTCGATCCGGATCCATTCATGGAAGCGTTGAATGAATACGGCCTGCCATGGCAAGAAGATTTCAATCCTGTATTGATTGACTAAGGGGGCATAATCGAATTGAATTTTGATGTACACGCAATCCCCTCCCCCTCTTATGTGGTGGACGAAGGATTGCTCATCCAGAACTTGGAGAAACTGAAATCCGTCATAGACCGAACCGGCTGCAAGATTTTACTTGCCCAAAAAGGATTTTCGATGTTTTCCGTCTATCCACTCGTCGGAAAGTATTTAAACGGCGTCACATCCAGCGGTTTGTTGGAGGCGCGTCTCGGCTATGAGGAAATGGGCAAAGAGGTGCATACGTATGCACCTGCCTTTTCCGAAGTCGAATTCCATGACATCATGAAATACTCCGATCATATCGTCTTTAATTCCTTCCGCCAATGGAAGCAATTCAAAGAGCGGGTTCGGAACTATCCGAAAAAGATCGATTGCGGCATTCGCATCAACCCGGAATATTCGGAAATCGAAGTCGATTTGTATAACCCATGCTTCGCCTACTCCCGTTTCGGGGTGACGCTCGACCAATTCGAACCCGACCAATTGGATGGCATCAGCGGACTTCATTTCCATACGATGTGCGAGCAAAACTCGGATACACTGGAGAGGACAATTCAAGTCATTGATGAGAAGTTCGGCAAGTATTTGAAGGACATGAAGTGGATCAATTTCGGCGGAGGGCATCATATTACGAGATCCGACTATGACATGGAGACGCTCATCCGCTCGATTCAATTCATGCAGGACAAATACGGCCTAGAAGTGTATTTGGAACCTGGTGAAGCGATTGCTCTGAATACGGGATTCCTTGTGGCAACTGTGATGGACACGATGTATAATGGCATGCCGATCGCCATCCTGGACACATCCGCCACTTGCCATATGCCGGACGTCTTGGAAATGCCGTATCGTCCGGAAATCATTGGCGCGGGCAAGCCCGGAGAAAAGGCGCATACAATCCGCCTTGGCGGAACGACCTGCCTTGCCGGAGATGTCATCGGGGACTATTCCTTTGACGAGCCGCTGAAACCGGGAGACAAGCTCGTGTTCTGCGATATGGCCCATTATTCCATGGTGAAGAACAATACGTTCAACGGCATGAACTTGCCGTCGATCGTCTTGAACACGGTCGACGACGGCATTCAAGTTATCAAGGAATTCGGATACGAGGATTTTAAAGAACGCTTGTCGTGATCAAACCTGCCAAGCAGCTATTCTTGCTGCTTGGGCAGGTTTTTTTCATTTGAACACATCTGGGTTGCGTTTATCATTCCGGATGGGCACGCCCCTCCCCCACGTCCAAAAATAGAATAACGGTTTAGCAATCTTTCCTATTTCTCCAAGCATCATTCTTCCCTCTTTCCAAATGCCAATTTATGTTTGAAACTTCTAATCTTATCATTTAACATAGAGAATAAGTTATATAAATTGACGACCTGTAGGTATCATTAATCAAAAAATCCTACTTCTGCACTACGTAATTGCAACCGGTCTTCACGCGGTTGGTTTTTTTATGCAATTTTTCCACGGAAGGCAAGTGAATAGTATGTCTATTGAGCGTCTATTTCAACGATTCGATATCTCCACTTTAAAAGGAAGACTGCGTTTTTGGTTCATTTGCATGATTGCGGTATTGGTCCTTCTTGCGTCCATTCCGTTTTTCTTGGTAGGGAAAACCCATAAACGGGAGGATGCCCGCCAGGTTATCAGCAAGATGATCGATCTTCAGCAAGTCGTCGTCGGGGATTGGTTCGTTGATAGGTTGGCGGATATCCGATTCATCTCCGAATTGCCATCCATACGGGATGGTGATACGAATAAAACGGAGGAAGCGCTGCGCGCGTTTCACGATAATCACTCCGAATTCAGTGGTATCGTTTATGTCAACCGAGCCGGAAAAACCGTCATTGGTACGAAAGGAGCCGGCGAGGTGGATGTATCCGACCGGGATTATTATCTGAAAGCGAAACAAGGGAAAGCGTACATTTCAGATATGCTCATCGGTCGTCAATCGAACGAGCCAATCATCATTTTCTCAGCCCCTGTCTATGATTACTCAGGCACCTTCCTAGGATTGATATTCGGATCCGTGCCTATTCGAACAATTAATGAGATCATGGCGCAATTCCATGATGACAACCAGGAGACGTATCTCGTCAACCGGGATGGGACACTGATCACCGAATCACGGCAAGGGCAGATTGGCGAAAAATTGGATTCTGCCATCTTTCGTAGGGCATTGGAGGATGAGCCCCCGGCCAAGCATTTTTATACGAACCAGAATGGCGATAGCGTGCTTGGGGATTATCGATGGGTACCGCAAAATCAGTGGTTGATCATCGGGGAAATTTCCAAGGATAAAATTTATAATCCCTTTTATCGAATGGCCTTGTTGTTCTCAATGGTCATCCTCCTTGTCGTTTTTGCTGGGTACACTTTGATGATTTGGGTAGCCCGCCAAATTGAAGAGCCGATCCAAGATGTACTCGTCGGAACGAGGGAAATCGGGAAAGGGAATTATGCCTATCGCGTAAATCGAGACTCTTACAGCAGGAGTGCGACAGAACTGCAACAGCTGTGCAAGGACTTCAATAGTATGAGCGATTTGATTGAAAGCCATATCGATTCAATCGCTGTGAGTGAGGAACGTTTCCGCTTGATTACGGAGTATTCGAGCGATATGATCACTATCCATGATTTGCGCGGGGACTATTTGTATGTGTCCGCTGCCGGTAAAGAAATCTTGCACTACGATGATGCCGAGATGATCGGGATGAGTGGCTATCATTTCATTCACCCGGATGATATTAACATGATCCAACGTAAACATGCCACGTTGCTGGAAACGGGCTATGTCGTTTCCACCTATCGGATCCGGCGGAAAGACGGAGAGTATATCTGGTTTGAATCTGCCATCCGCTCCTTGGAAGGCAAAAAGGACGAGGAATCCCAATTGATCATCGTCTCGCGCAATATTACCGAAAGGAAAATGGTCGAGCAACAATTGCAGGATGCCAATGAACTGCTACAAGAATTGTCGATGAAAGACGGGTTGGTCGGTGTAGGGAACCGACGGGCGTTTGACGGACAATTGGCGGACAAATGGAATCATGCGATATCGCACGGAACCCCACTCTCGTTGATCATGCTCGATATTGATTATTTCAAACCGTACAATGATACATACGGCCATCAGCTAGGGGACGATTGCTTGCGGAAAGTGGCAACGGCGATTGATGAGGTATTGAAAACAACGGGACAGAAAGTGTTCCGGTATGGCGGAGAAGAATTCAGCATTCTTTTGCCGGAAACCGATCAAGCGGGCGCGAGGGAAATTGCGGAACAAATCCGGAGAACGGTGGAGGGTTTACAGATTCCGCATATCGGTTCCAAGATTGCGGATTTTGTGACCATCAGCTTAGGGGTCGCCACCACAATCCCCACAGCGGACGACATGACACCAGATTTCATAGAAGCCGCTGATCGGGCGCTTTATAAAGCGAAATTGAATGGCCGGAATTGTGTCAGCTTCTCTGACTCTATTGGGAAGTAATGCAAAACCCCGCGTTTTTCGTGGCATATGAGCCGATGAGAAACGCGGGATTTTTATTCTCTTCTCTCACTCTGCATGTTCGGGCACAAGGACAACAGGACAGGTCGCTAGTTTCAGTACATGCTTGCTGACGCTGCCAATCGCTTCTTCCCTCCCCTTCCCGATCGCCATCACGACGTAACGGACTTGCGGACTCCTCGACTCCGCCACGATTTCCATTGCGGCAATACCAATCCGGATTTTCGCGGAATAGGGCACTTGTGAATTCGTCAGTACCTCGCCCGCTTTTTTGATGGCCGGATATCCCAACTCTTTTAGTGCCGGTTGAATGTTCAACAGTTGGATTTCATCTCCATATAACTCCGCCAATTCGATAGCGTACGGAATCACCTTCAATGCAGCTTCCGATCCGTCAATCGGCACGATTATGCTTTTTCCCACCAGAATCCCCCCTCATACGATTAATTGATGGACTTCTCCCCGGATGAACATAACAAGGCCAATTATTGACAACATCAAACCTATGTAAAATGTCCAAGGGTTATCCTCTTTTTCTTTGTCGAATGTCCTATAGCTTAAAAGGCAAAAAAGGATTGATATGATGGGAATAAACCCATAAACCGGACCGAATATGAAGGAAAGGCCGCCAAGTACCATCGCCACCAACCCATATGGATTTTGCTTCGGTAAGCTATCAATATACTCTAGTTCCTCATCAGACAAACCATTTCTATTTCTCTTGCTCAATGTTTGATCACCCAACTCTATTTTATCACAACATCCAATTTTGTTCTATTTTACCATTACGAAGAAATAAAGAATGTGGAACAATTTGGAGAATGGATATTTTCTTCTTTTTTCTTTTAAAATTTCTCCAAAAATGCAATTAAAGCGCTCTCATTCATGTTTTCTACCAAATCCTTAGTTGACAGGTATACATTGATTGTTTATAATTACATCCAGTTAACTGAATAGTTTTGCTTATAGAAATAAAAATATTGGAGGAAAAAGGAAATGAGAAAGCATCATCGTAAAGTCCTACTTACACTCTTCTCAATCATTCTGCTGCTGGCGGTCGCAGCTTGTGGAAAGAAAGACGAAGGAACGAGCACTTCAGCAGAAGCCGAAGAAAAAGTATTGAAAGTCGGAACTACTGGACTAGTCTATCCATTCTCTTTTAAAGAAAACGATACATTGCAAGGATTCGATGTGGAAGTTATGGAAAAGGTCGCTGAAAAATTAGGATATGAAATCCAATGGCAACTCTCCGATTTTAGCGGATTGATGGGCCAACTGGAAACCGGCAAAATCGATACAGTCGCCAATCAGGTCGCTGTCAATGCAGAACGCCAAGAGAAATTCAATTTTACTGGTCCCTACGCATATGACGGATCGCAAATTTTAGTACGGGAAGATAATAACGACGTCCAGTCCGTCGAAGACCTGAAAGGGAAAACGGTAGCGGCAGTCTTGGGCTCTAACCATGCAAAAAATTTGGAAAACGCCGACACTTCCGGTGAAGTGAACATTAAGACATACGAGGCGCATGATGGCACGCTTCATGAAGTCGAATTTGGACGTGTCGATGCGTATGTGAGCGGACGGAATATCCTTTCTGCGGAACTCGGGAAAATTGATCTGCCATTGAAAATGGTCGGCGAGCCGATCACGATTGAACAAGTTGCATTCCCATTCGTGAAAAAGGAAGAAAATGACGCACTCATCGAAGAGATCAACAAAGCTATCAACGAATTACGCGAAGATGGCTCACTGAAGGAAATTTCTGATAAATATTTCGAAGAAGATATTACAGTCGAGATAAGTAATTGATTAAACAGGCAGGCGGTGCCGAGCGTTATGAATTTTGATATCCAATACATGTTGCAAGTGTTCCCGACTTTAATTAAATACATCCCGCTGACATTGGGACTAGCTGTCGTATCGATGATTTTTGCAATATTCATCGGATTGATCATGGCATTGATCACCAAATACAAGGTGCCGGTGCTCTACCAATTGACGGCCGTCATCCTCTCGTTTTTCCGGGCCATTCCGATGCTCGCTTTGCTATTCCTTATTTACTTTGGATTGCCTCAGATCATTCCGTCGCTGTCCATCTTGAATGCGGTGACAGCCGCCATCATCGGCTTAAGTATGAAAAACGCAGCGTATTTGGCTGAAATCTTTCGGGCTGCCATCAATTCGGTTGATGAAGGGCAGCTGGAGGCTTGTCATTCCATCGGGATGACAAAGTTCCAGGCGATGGTTCGGATTGTGTTGCCCCAAGCGGTACGAAATGCGGTGCCGGCAACCGGGAATATTTTCATCGGCTTGGTGAAGGAGACTTCCTTGGCCTTCACATTAGGGGTCGCCGAAATTTTCGCCCAAGGGAAAATGATGGCTTCCGCCTCCCTGAATTATTTTGAAACCTATTTGGCTGTGGCTTTGATTTATTGGATGCTCACGATTATTTACACCTTCTTGCAAGGGATGTTGGAGCGTCGGTTGAATAAGCCGTATGAAGTGTAGGAGGAAAGTGCTTATGATCCATGTGCAGAATTTGAAGAAGAAATTCAAGGATCTTGTCGTCCTGGATGGAATCGATATCGAAGTTAACCGAGGGGAAACCGTCGCGATCATCGGGCCATCCGGTTCCGGGAAATCCACCCTCCTGCGCTGTTTGAATCTGCTGGAAAAACCGGATAGCGGTATGATCCAAATCGGAGATGCCACGCTCAATGCCGAAAAGTATAGCCGGGAGGAAGCGCGGAAGCTCCAAAAGCAGACAGCCATGGTGTTCCAGAACTATAATTTATTCAAAAATAAAAACGCGCTGCAAAATGTCATGGAGCCGTTGCTCATTTCAAAACAGGCCAATGCGGAGGAAGCAAAACAGATCGCACTCGACCTGCTAGGGCAAGTGGGGCTCTCCCATAAGGCGGACAATTATCCTGTCACATTATCGGGCGGCCAGCAGCAGCGCATCGGGATTGCCCGGGCGCTCGCCGTCCGATCGCATGCCATCCTCTTGGATGAACCGACGTCCGCGCTCGATCCGGAACTCGTTGCGGAAGTGCTACAGGTGATCAAAGACTTGGCGGAGCGGCAAATGACAATGATCATCGTCACGCATGAAATGGGATTCGCCCGTGATGTAGCGGATAAAGTCATCTTCATGGCGGACGGCAAAATCATCGAACAAGGGACGGCCTCCGACGTGCTCGACCACCCGCAAAACCCGCGGACCCGGAAGTTCCTGCAACAAACTTCATAATTGAGCAGGAGGCTAATCATTCATTGATTAGCCTCTCTTCTTTCTTCCTTAGCTTTTCACAGCGTATAACTGCTTCATTAATTCACGGTTTTTCTCTTTGAAGATTTCATTATGCGAAGAAACCATTCCATAACCATACGCATCCGGAGAAATATATTGCTTGGCTTTATTCACCGCATTCGCCGCATCCTGAAATGCTCCGGCAATCAAATGCAGCTTTCCTTCATGCTGTAAAACATCACCTGCTGCATAAAGTCCAGGTACAGACGTTTCACTCATCGGGCTGCCTGCTACTCTGTTTTCATCTGCCATTTCAATATAGAACCCACTGTTGTTCATCAACTCTTTGTCACGTTCATAGCCATGGTTAATAATAACCTCATCCACCGCCAGTTGTACTTTCTGTCCATCCTTACCACATAGCAACTCCACTTTCTCAATCGTTTCGTGGTTATTCGCCGCGATGAGTTTTTCAATGGAAGTATTCAAGAAGCATTCCACAGAACTATTGAATAATCGGGAGACTTCGGCCTCATGCCCTTTCAACACATCATTCCGGTAAGTTAAATACACTTTTTCAGCAATAGGTTCGAGCGCGTTTGCCCAGTCGACCGCCGAATTGCCCCCTCCGGAAATTAACACCGTTTTCCCTTTGAAACGGCCTAGCGATTTAACCGTATAATGCAAATTGGAAACTTCGAAACGCTCCGCTCCTTCAATCGGGAGTTTCAACGGCTTCAAAATCCCCCCTCCTACTGCAAGGATCACTGTTTTCGAAAAGTGTTTTTCATTGGCAGACGTTTGCACAACAAAATTCCCCTGATCATCTTTATTAATAGCGGTCACTTTTTCACCTAATACAAGTTCAGGTTGGAATGTCGTGCCTTGCTTGATCATTTGTTCAATGAGCTGTTCCCCTGTGACCGGTACAAGTCCACCAACATCCCAAATCATTTTCTCGGGATACACATGCACTTTTCCTCCCAAATAGGGCTGGAACTCGATAATTTTTGTTTTCATTTCCCGTAACCCACTATAAAATGCTGAAAATAGACCCGCCGGACCGCCGCCAATAATTGTTACATCATATAATTGCTCTGAATTAACCATATTTGCTCCTTTATGGGCCAGATCGTTGAACCGCCCTCTAATCAATTTTTTAATCGTCGATAATGATAATCGTTCTCATTAAGTGATATTATAAGCTATGCTGAATTTGATTACAAGCTTTTCTAGATAACCGTGCCCCCTACTGTAGGGATGAATTTTTATGGAGCGTGATGGAAATTCAGATTGAATGAATCATAATTTTATATTGACAACACTAAAACTGAAATATATATTGAAGATAATGATAATCATTATCAGTTAGAAAGGAGATCTACTAATAGCAGTCCCCTATTACTGCTAAACTTTACACTCAGCCCAAAAAGTAAGTTTTCCGGTAAAAAATATCGGTACTCATTGCATTTCAATACATAAAAAAGGAAGGATAAACAAATGATATCAAAGCGAAAAATCTCCATACCGGCATTTATACTTTCAGCCATCATTATGATTCTAGTAGTAGGCTGTTCCGGTCAAAAATCAAATTCAACACCCGGTACAACTTCAAATGAGAATGATGCGCCGAAAACAGACTCCCCTGTTTCCCGGGATTCAAACTCTGAATATCCAATTACAATAGAGCACGCATTTGGCGAAACTGTAATTGAAAGCAAACCTGAACGAGTTGTAACTGTACAATGGGCGAATCATGATGTCGCCCTTGCTCTTGGTGTTGTACCTGTAGGTTTTTCGGCAGCGAATTACGGGGTTCAGGACGACAGTGGGCTTTTGCCTTGGACAGCTGAAAAGCTTAAGGAACTTGGCGAAGACCAACCAAATATTTTCCAAGATACTGACGGTCTTGACTTTGAAGCTATTTCCGATGCAAATCCAGATGTTATTCTTGCCGCTTACTCCGGTATTACACAGGAGGATTATGATGTACTGAGTAAAATCGCTCCCGTGGTAGCTTATCCAGATAGCCCTTGGTCGACTACATGGAGAGAGCAAGTATTACTGAATGCCGCAGGGATGGGCATGAAAACTGAGGGCGAACAACTCATCAAAGACACAGAAACACTCATTCAAGAAGCAGCAAGCAAACATCCAGAAATGCAGGGTAAAAAAGTGGTCTGGGTCAACTTTTCAGCAAAAGATATGTCCAAACTGCATCTTTATACTCCTGCGGATCCCCGTGGTGCATTTCTAATTGAACTAGGCATGGATTATCCTGAAAGCGTTACAAACGAAATTACCGACCCTTCTAGCTACTCATTAAACGTGAGTGCTGAAAACGCAGACATACTGAACGATGCCGATATTATTATTGGTTATGGGGATGAAAATTTATATGAAGCCGTAAAAGCTGATCCCTTACTCGGCAAAATTCCTGCAATTCAGAGAGGTTCCGTTGTGTTCATTGGAAACGGCACGCCTTTAGCGGCTTCTGGAAATCCAAATCCGCTTTCCATCGCTTATACGATGGATCAATATCTGAACCTCATTGGAGAAGCGATTGACAAAATCAATGAATAGTTCATCCATTTCAAAAAGAAAACAGCTACACATACATGTCCCGAAGCACTTCGGGACAATTCTTTTCATTTGTATCGTTTTACTCAGCCTATGCGTAATCGCTTCTCTCATTTTTGGCTCCCGAATGATGGGATTTGATGAAGTCATCAACGGATTGTTTCATTATGACGCTGACTCTTATGAGGCGAATGTAGTTCGAAAAAGAATTTCCCGGACTGTTTTTAGTTTATGCAGCGGTGCTGCGCTAGGAGTTTCGGGAGCGCTTATGCAGGCGGTCACCCGCAATCCGATTGCCGATCCAAGCATTCTGGGGGTTAACACTGGAGCTGCCTTATTTGTTGTTTGTGGAATTGCCTTTTTAAATATCAGTACAGCAAGTCAATACATCTGGTTGGCGTTAGCCGGAGCTATTATTACTGCATTATTCGTCTATGGCATCGGCTCTATAGGGCGCAGCGGGGCGACCCCCATTAAGCTTGTATTAGCGGGAGCTGCTACAAGTGCCGCACTCTCCTCCCTTGTCCTTGCCATCATGATTCCACGTTCTGATGTAATGGATCAATTTCGCTTTTGGCAGGTAGGAAGCATCGGCTCAGCCTCTTGGAATGCGATCACGACATTTTCCCCTTTTCTACTAATTGGACTGATGATCGCTATTCTTACCGCTCCGGCATTGAATGCGCTGGCCCTTGGAGATGATGTTGCGACAGGGCTCGGTGTACGGACGGGCGTTCTGCGGCTTATCGCCGCTTTGGGAGCTGTTCTTTTATGCGGTGCCGTTACGGCACTGGCTGGCCCCATCGGCTTTGTAGGTCTCTTATCTACACACGTCATGCGCTTACTTCTTGGGCCTGACTTGCGTTTTGTCATCCCGATGTCTGCCATTGCGGGAGCCATCATTTTGACAGTATCCGATGTTGCCGGCAGATTGCTCGGCAGTCCTGGCGAGCTTGAAGTCGGTGTTGTTACGGCGTTCATAGGAGCTCCATTACTCATACTATTAGCAATGAAATCGAAAGTGCGGTCATTATGAACATGGATTCTTTAGAATTTATTCAAACAGGTAGACGGAAAAGACGGCTGCGCTGGATAGTCGTGACTAGCCTCCTTGCGGTCCTTGCATGCGTTTTATGCGGTGCCATGCTGCTACTTGGGAATACGATTTATCCTGTGGCGGATATCATTCGTGTTCTTCGCGGGGAGCAACTCCAAGGAGTCTCTTTTGCAGTGACTACAATACGCCTGCCGAGAATGTTAGCGGGGTTATTTGCGGGATTCGCTTTCGGCATCGCCGGGCATATTTTTCAGACAATGTTGCGTAACCCGCTCGCAAATCCAAATGTCATCGGCATTACTACGGGTTCGAGTGCCGCGGCTGTGTTCTGCATCGTCATACTGCATACAAGCGGAGCTGTCGTTTCCCTTGTCTCTGTCATTGCTGGGTTGGCAACTGTTCTGTTCATTTACATTTTATCCAGAGGTAAATCGTTTTCTATCGGGAGATTAATTCTAGTCGGAATAGGGATACAAGCTATGCTGAATGCCTTGATTTCTTATCTCTTGCTGATCGGGGCTGAACAAGACCTTCCCGCAGCATTCCGATGGCTCAGCGGAAGTCTGAACGGCGCCCAATTGCACCAGCTTCCGCCGCTCATTTTGTCGGTTGTCATTTTTGCCCCGATCATTATGGTTCTAGGAAAACACCTAAGCATCCTGGAGCTAGGTGAACAGTCGGCCACTTCTCTAGGCGTTGCAACGGACAAGACAAGAATTGTGCTTATTTTCAGTTCCGTATGCATGCTTTCCCTTGCGACTGCTACCACGGGACCTATCGCATTTGTTTCCTTCCTGTCTGGACCAATCGCAAAACGACTTGTCGGAACCGGTTTCTCCAGTATCTTCCCCGCAGGTCTCGTTGGAATTAACTTAGTATTGGCAGCCGATCTGATCGGGCAATTCGCTTTCGACGTTCGATATCCTGTAGGCATCATTACGGGAATCATCGGAGCGCCCTACCTGATTTTCTTGCTAATCCGAATGAACCGAAAGGGGGAATTATAATGAAACCCGTACATAGCTTACAGGCCGAACAACTAGTAGCAGGATATGATCATAAAACAATACTTCAAGGAATCAGTCTCGCCATTCCCAGCAACGAAATCAGCGTTATCATTGGAGCCAACGCCTGTGGAAAGTCTACGCTTCTAAAGACTTTAGCAAGACTGATTAAACCGACATCAGGTAGCGTGACATTGGACGGAAAGCCAATCGGGAAAATTCCCCCCAAACAATTGGCGCGTATTTTAGGTCTGCTCCCCCAATCCCCCATTGTCCCGGAAGGCATTTCTGTAGCGGATCTCGTTGGACGCGGAAGATTTCCGCACCAAGCCTTATTTAGTGGTTGGACAAAGCACGATTATGAAGCCGTTGGGGAAGCGATGGAAATAATGAATATCACTGAACTGGCCAATCGGAACATTGATGAGCTGTCGGGAGGCCAAAGACAACGCGTTTGGATTGCAATGGCGTTGGCCCAACAAACAGATATCTTATTTCTTGATGAACCTACAACTTATTTGGACATTACCTATCAAGTTGAAATTTTGGACCTGCTCACAGATCTGAATCGAAAGCATGGAACTACAATTGTCATGGTTCTTCATGACATCAACTTGTCCGCACGTTATGCAGATTATATTTTCGCTCTCCACCAAGGAAAGCTTATGTACGAAGGCAAACCGACGGAAGTCATTACGGACATTGCGATGAAAGACATCTTTAATCTGGATTGCGAAGTGATTCAGGATCCGGTTTCAGGTTCCCCTTTTACGATTCCGAAGGGGAGGCATCATGTGACGAACCTATCCAGTTAATATTCGGGCTGTCGAGATGACAGAAAACTGCCTT
This sequence comes from Sporosarcina sp. FSL W7-1349, assembly GCF_038003045.1. Lineage (NCBI taxonomy): Bacteria > Bacillati > Bacillota > Bacilli > Caryophanales > Caryophanaceae > Sporosarcina > Sporosarcina sp. FSL W7-1349. The sequence goes on along the minus strand of NZ_JBBOOK010000003.1, from coordinate 374,967 downwards.
CATAAGATAACTTGTCTGGAGGTGTGCCATAATACAAAAAACAGCCCACGGGCTGTTTTTTGTGTTTCGAAACCTGAACTAGTTTTCATAGAAGTGGATCCAGGCCTCTTGAATGCCGCCGGCGCAGTGGGCGTTGGCGCGGAAGAGTAGTGGGTCGGGTTGAAGGATGGCGAGCTCTTCTTGGGCATTCCCGACAATGACGGATGGATACTCGAGGCTGAGCATGTCGAGATCGTTCCCAGAGTCGCCGGCGATGAGGACTTGCACATCGTCATGGGCGTACGTGCGAATGATATATTGGAGCGCTTCCCCTTTCCCGCTGTTGAGCGGCAGGATGTCGACATCCCGGTTGGAGCTGACGATTAATTTATGCGGCAGCCTCTCTTCGATGAGCGCTTCTTCCAGTTCGTAAATCATCGATTCTCCCCCCGATTGCATCGTGTAGGAGACCCGTTTTTCATTCGGCAAGGATTGCCTTTGCAATTGTGGGAATCGGGCGGCGACTTCTGCAATTTGGACCGGATGCCAATTCGCCTTCATGCGTGCGGCCCACTCGGCATCTTCGATGAAATGCTCGCCTACATAGATCGACGTCCCCACATCGGCAATTAGAATATCTGGTGCCGGCAACCCCTCCGTTTCTATTAAAGATAAGGCAGATGCCAGATGGCGGCCAGTCACATAGGTGAATGAAATTTCATAGGGCTGTTCCTCGTAATATTTCAGCAAGGATCGGAGCGCCTCTTCGTCACCCACTAACGTACCATCGAGATCGGTCGCCAACATATGCGTTTTGCTTTTCATCTAGGATCACCTCATACAAATTATCCATTTTTTCAGACAATGTTGACCATCGGAATGCTTGATTCGCATGAAGGAACGCTTTTTCTCCAAGCTCCTCTGCGTACTCCTGATTGACAAGCAGACTTTCCATCGACTCTGCCAATTGGGCTACATCCTCCTTCTTCACATGGATGCCGGTCACCCGGTCTTTCACCACATCCCGTAATCCGCCGACTTTCGAAGCGATGACCGGACATCCGCATGCTTGCGACTCCGCTGCTACCATGCCGAACGATTCATAATATGAAGGCACAATGGTGCTAATCGCCCCATTGAACAAATTCGCCAATTGCCTCTGTGTCTGGGAGCCGATGAAATCGATACGATGCTCCAACCCGGCGATCGCTTTTCGCAACGTTTTCTTCTTCGGCAATTTCGCGGAGGCGTCGACATTGGTCGGGTCCCCCCCTGCTATGATCAGTTTAGTCGAAGAAGGGACGCCATGGGAATCTACCAATCTTCGGAACGCATCGACCAATACGTAAATTCCTTTGGTCTTCTCCAATCTTCCGGCGAAAGCAAAATAGGGTGCCGATTCCAAAGCCGCCGTTTCATCCGGATAAAAGACGGGATCCACTCCAATGGATATGACATCGATCGGCGCTGGTTCCGGGACAAAGCCATGGATCAATTCCTTCTCGGATTCCGTAGTCGCCACAATGCGATCCACCGACCCAAGAATGAGCTTTTCTGCGGATAGGCGGGTCTTCTCCGCCACGCCGGTCGCCAACTCCTTCGCTTTTCCTAATGAATGATTGGTATGGATCCATGGAAGATTGAACTCTTTTTTCATATAAAGGCCCAGTACACCCGAAAGCCAATAATGGGTATGAATCAAATCATAAGAATCGACTGGAATGAGTCGTTTCATTTCATTATAAAATTGCGGCAACATGCCGAACATCTTATTCTTGGAGACGTAGTTCCGATTGCCGGCAGCAATCCGGATCACCCGGCAATTGCCGCCAAAATATTCGATTTGCGGGTCGTCAGGGTTTGCCCAATGGGTGATGACATCTACCTGGTTCCCATGTTCACAAAGCGCTTCCGCCAATTGTTTGACGTAGTTGTTCTGCCCGCCTGCTTGTTCACTACCCAGGGGAGCGAGTGGATCGCCATGATCTGAGATAAATAAGATTTTCTTCTGCAAAATACGAATCCCCTTTCCGCCTAAGTCTTTCGATAAAAATAGCAAGTTATTGCTATTGTTCTACTCACTCTATTTACCCAACAAAGATTTAGGTAAACGTTCCACTAGTTTGAGAGATCCTGTCGGAACGTGTGAGAGCAGTGGAAACAGGGAAGAGTGAAAAAAGCAGAAATGGATAAAAATTTGAAGAAAGAAGGTAGAACCGACTATGCAAAGACCGATTGAACCTGGGCTGGACCACTCTTTGGATTTATTGACGGAAGGCTATTCGTTCATCCGCAACCGCACAGAATCCTTCGGAGCACCGCTATTCGAAACACGTCTAATGGGAAAGCCGATGATTTGCATGACAGGAAAAGAAGCGGTTCAGTTGTTTTATGATGAAAATCGCTTTCAACGCCATGGCGCCATTCCGAAACGGATTCAGAAATCACTATTCGGCGTGGGTGGTGTCCAAACAATGGACGGGGAACTTCACGCTATTCGCAAGGAATTATTCCTGTCCCTCATGACGGAGGAGAAACTTGCAGAACTCCGTTCGCTGACAATGGCACAATGGCGGGTGTGGGCGGAGGAGCAGAAAGGCCGCGAAGTCGTGTTATTCGACGAAACGGAGGAGATCCTCTGTCGAGTCGCTTGCTTATGGGCGGGCGTACCGCTAAAGGATGCCGATGTCGGAATGCGCGCCTACGAGTTCGGCGCGATGGTCGATGCGTTTGGAGGGGTCGGTCCACGCTACCAGGAAGGAAAGAAAGCGAGGAAACGGGCCGAGCAATGGATTAAGCAGATAATCGAGAAATACCGTGCCGGAGCCATCGAGAGCGAGGAGGGAAAAGCGATCCAAGCGGTCGCGACTCACCGGGACGCGGACGGCCGCCTGCTGGATGCGCAGAGTGCAGCGGTCGAATTGATCAACGTCCTTCGCCCAGTTGTGGCAGTCGCCCGCTTCATCATCTTTGGTGCCTTGGCGTTGCATGATTTTCCGGTATACAAGGACAGACTGAAGGAACGCGAGGAGGATTTCCTCGAAATGTTCGCGCAAGAAGTGCGCCGATACTATCCATTCGCCCCGATGCTTGGAGCCAAAACCCGCTATGACTTTAAATGGAACGGCTACCGATTCGCCAAAGGAGAGACGGTGCTGCTCGATCTATACGGGACGAATCATGATCCGGAACTCTGGGAAGACCCGGATACTTTCCTGCCGGAGCGGTTTGCGGACAGGAAGGAAGATTTATATGATTTCGTGCCACAGGGCGGCGGAGATCCGAAAACCGGCCATCGATGCCCCGGCGAAAAAGCGACCGTGGAAATTATGAAAGCGAGCTTCCGCTTCCTGGTGGAGGAACTTGATTACGAAGTCATCGACGGCCAGGATTTAACCGTCAGCCACGTTCGCATGCCGACTTTGCCGAAAAGCCGGTTTATTATCCGGGTGAAATAGAGTGCTATCAATCACGCCTTGGCGTGATTGCGTCCGGATTTTTTCGAGCTCGCTCGAAAAGCTCCCCTTAAAAATCCGTGACATCCGCCGGCCGACAAAAACGCCACGTCCTGTGGCATTGTCGGCACTAGCACGTCCTGTGCGTCGGAGGCTTTATCTTTATTCAGCGGCAGTTTGAATACCAGCTGAACAGAAGAGTCTTACGCTGAATAAAGATAAGTTTCTTTTCACATGTTTAGCACCCCTCCATTTCGGGTAAAGTATGAATCGGGGTCCCCCCACCCCGCTCTCCCCTGCACATCAAGGAGGAAATATGCAACATGATGAATGTCGAAGAAACAAAAATGGATATGAAACGAGAAGAGATCATTCAAAAGCTAGTGGATAACGGAGTCTTTAAAATCCATGGAAAACAATTATACGAACTGCCCTTATACGCGTTGATGAAAGAGTATATGATCACCACCAAATGAAACAGGCTGTCCCGCATGCAACGGGACAGCCTGTTTTTGATTGGAAAAGGTATCGGCGGTTGGGCGGAGATATCAGCGGTTTCACAAAGTTATCAGCACTTGCGGAAACTTATCAGCGCTTGTACCTAGTTATCAGCACTCGCGGAAACTTATCAGCGCTTGTACTTAGTTATCAGCACTTGGAGAAACTTATCAGCACTTGGACTTAGTTATCAGCGCTTGGAGAAACTTATCAGCACTTGCGCCTAGTTATCAGCGCTCACTACTTCTTTACACCCCCACTCTCCCTTCCGCGTATGTCGTGGTTGCCCAGGCGATGCCTTCTTTTAAAATCCGTACCATTTCCCTCAATTGCGCTTCCGTTGTGGCAAGCGGGGGCATGAACACGACGACGTCACCGAGCGGTCGGGTGAGCATGCCGAGTTCCCGCATTTTCAATGTCGAGCGGTAGCCGACCCGCCATTCGAACGGAAACGGCTCTTTCGTCTTCCAATCCCGTACCAATTCAATCCCACACATGAGGCCGAACTGTCGGATGTCGCCGATATGGGCGAGCCCCCGCAGATCTTTCAACAATTCAGCGAGCAGTTTCGCTTTATCACTCGCTTGCTGCACCAACTGTTCCCGTTCAAAAATATCCAAATTCGCGAGTGCCGCAGCGCAGCCGAGTTGATTGCCCGTAAAGGAATGGCCGTGGAAGAACGTTTTCATATCTTCATATTTCCCGTAAAACGCATCATACACTCGTTCGGTCGCAAGTGTGGCCGCCACGGGCAAATACCCGCCAGTCAACCCTTTAGCCACTGTCATCAAATCCGGCCGCACACCCTCATGTTCGACAGCGAACATTTTCCCCGTGCGCCCGAACCCTGTCGCCACTTCGTCGACGATGAATAAAATATCAAATTCACGACAGAGGGCTTCGACCCCTTTTAAATACCCCCGCGGCATGATGTTCATCCCACCGGCCCCTTGTACAATTGGCTCCACCGTCATTCCCGCAATTTCACCGTGCCGCTTCTCAAATAAATCCCGGAGCGACCGCAAACTCTCCTCGCAGACCGTCTGCTCGTCGCCCGAAGGATGGCGATTAACGGCAGGGAATGGTACGACTAGCGCGTCAAACAGCAAAGATGTATACACTTTATGATACAGTTCGATAGATCCGACACTCATCGTCCCGACCGTATCGCCGTGGTAGCCGTTGCTTAACGTCACAAATTTCGTCTTCTCCGTCCGCCCTCTGTTTTGCCAATATTGATAAGCCATCTTCACCGCAATTTCTACCGCCGTCGCGCCGCTATCTGAATAAAATACCCGCGTCAACCCTTCCGGCGCAATGCCGATCAATCGTTCAGCAAGCAAAACGGATGGTACATTAGCCGCGCCAAGTAAAGTCGAATGGGCGATCGAGTCAAGTTGCTTCCGAATTGCTTCATCGATTTCTGTCTTGCGATGACCATGGACATTCAACCATAGAGACGAATAACCGTCCAAATATTCATTCCCGAAAATATCTTTCACAACGACCCCCTCGCCGCTTTCAATGATCAACGGATCTCGTTCGTAATCCGACATTTGCGTAAACGGCAGCCACATATATTTCTTACTCTTCTCAAGCAGTTGTTGTGGATTCACTCTTCATCGCCCTCCTAATCAATTCAATATCCCAATCCGCATGGAACTGTTTCCGCTCTTCCACGTCGGCCAGCGCCTCCCGGATATTCTCGCAATATGGCACAGAGCCGATGATTGGCACGCCGGCCAACCGCCGCACCATTTTCATATTGTCTTTCACAACTGTTTCTTCTTCATTATGTAAAAAGTTAAAAATAACCCCTGCAATCGGGAGGTTTCGCTTGCGCAACGCTTCAATCGTCAAAACGGTATGATTGATCGTTCCGACTCCGGCTTTTGCCACAATGATGGCCGGAACCGCCAGCTCTTCCATCCAATCGACCACACAATAACCGCCTGTCGTAAGCGGCACGAACAACCCGCCCGCCCCTTCCACGATGACCGTGCCATTGGCCGTTTCCAACTCCTCAATTCTTGTCCGAATCAATGAAAAATCAATATTCACCCCTTCCAGATCTGCCGCCAGATGAGGGGAGCATGCCTTTTTCAATAAATAAAGACAAGCATCACCGGCCTGTATATCCCCCCTGACCAATCGGTACATTTCCGGATCAGGCGCCACCCAACTGCCGTCCTGCTCCACCGCTCCCGATTGAATCGGCTTGAAAGGGAAATTGGAATACCCATGCTTGTCCAGAAAGCTTGTCAATAATGTAGTCACCACTGTTTTCCCTACATCGGTGTCGGTTCCTGTTACAAATAAAACAGCCATCGCAAAACCTCCTATAAAATATGTGTTAACTTATTTAAAATTTATGTTAACATATATTTTGTACAACTACAATTACCAATTGGGAGGGGAAGAAATGAAAACGAAAGACATCGTCATATGCGCATTATTTGCAGCATTGATGGGAGTGGGGGCGAATGTGGCACCTTTATTGACAATCGGCGGCGTGCCGATCACACTGCAATTGTTGTTTGCCATTGTGGCAGGCGGCTTGATTGGAAGCAGATTGGGGGCGTTTTCGATGGCCGCCTATTTATTCATCGGCTTGGCGGGCGCGCCGATTTTCGCGCAGTTCAAAGGAGGACCTGGGAGCATTTTCAGTCCGACATTCGGCTATGTCATCTCCTTTATCTTCGTCGCGTATATCGTCGGAAAGTTTTTCGAACGGGAAAGAATGAATTGGTTTACTTACATCGGTGCCGGCTCGTTGGCCATCCTTGTCAACTACGTAATCGGAACGAATTATATGTATTTCGCATTCAAATACTGGGTGGCGGCACCCGAAGGATTCAGCTATCTCATGGCGTGGTCTTGGATGGGAGCATATTTACCGTTAGATATCGGCGTGACGATCCTATCCTTGGTCTTGATTCCACGCTTGCAAAAAGCACTCAAGCGGCAGCCCATAGCAAACCAGCCCGCCGCTTGAAATTGGTGCCAGGCACCCAAACAAACGTGAAAGTTCAAACATTCACGTTTGTTTGAACTAACGTGAATGTTTCCGTGCCTGGCACCTTATCCGATCTTGCCACCGCGAATGACACGGATCGGGCTGCCGGCGTTCCATGTATTCAGGAATTGCCGGGTGCGTAGGCGGCCGGTTTCCAGCAGACTGTCCTTCTGCCCTTCATCCAAGTCGAATTGCGTGGAACTGATATCATCTACTGGAATGAAAACAACGTCTTTTTCCAACTCACGGTCAATATATTTTTCATCATGGGCATTTTTCATGGCTGAAAAGAGGGCTTCGAATAGATGCAAGGCGTTGTCGATCGTCCTCCCTTGCATCTCCTCTTTCCGCCGGCTCAGCTTAATGCCGAGCAGCGGCCGTTCCCTGCCCCCTTCCTCATCATCAAAAATCCACATCGGAAAATTGCTCAGGACCCCCCCATCGACGACAATCGTCTCACCTTCCGCCTGCAAGCGAATCGGTTCAAAAAAATACGGTATTCCGCAACTCATCCGCAAGGCGCGGGCAATGGAGAAATTTCCGCTGTCAATCCCGTACTGCTCCAAATCATCGGGCAAGACGAGGAGCTTGCCATTCGTCAAATCTGAAGCGACCAACTTCAAGGTACCGGGCGGCAAGTCAGCAAACGTATAAACCCCTTTTCGGGCAAGCTGTTCAAGGAACCACATTTCCAATTCTCTGCCCTGATACAGTCCCATCCGCCAATAGAGCGCAATCCACTTCATAAACGGCAAAGGAATGACCGTTTTTCGCGGATCCAGCAATGATTGGAAGTCCATCTCTGTCAGCATCGATTCAATTTCCTTTCCGGTATACCCCGCTGCCAGAAAACTCGCCAGGATAGCCCCGGCACTCGTTCCAGCAAGGCGCTGAAAACGGTAGCCTTTCTCTTCTAATTCCTGGACGGCCCCTACCAATGCAAAGCCCTTCAATCCTCCTCCCGAAAATACCCCATCGATGATCATATCTTCCCTCCCTCTTTTTCTATGCCTCTTACACTGTAGGAATACGACCCAATAAATAGAACAAAATTATGATTCTTATAAAACCTACTTGACTAATAGGATTAATAATAATAAAATTCAATTAACTCTATGCATCTCCCAATCCCGAAACTGGTGATTTGGCCGCTTGCATACAGGCAATCAAAATACAATTTGTGAGGTTGATTCCGTTGGTATTACAAGTGAAAAACAGTCCTTTCGATGAAGAACAGGTAGAGCTCCTCAACCGTCTTCTCCCAAACATCACGGAAGCGCAACAATTCTGGTTAAGCGGGTATCTGACCGCTTTGAACAGTTCTGCGGCATCCACTGGCACTGCGGTATTGGAGCAGCCGGAAGCCAAGGTGGAACAGATTGTCGCTGTGAAGGAAGTTACAGTCCTCTTCGGATCCCAGACTGGCAATAGCCAAGGGATTGCCGAGGAACTATCACACAAACTAAAAGAGCAAGAGTTTAATGTGACACTCACTTCCATGAACGACTTCAAACCAAATGCGCTGAAAAAACTGGAACATTTGCTCCTTGTCGTCAGTACACAAGGGGAAGGCGATCCACCGGACACCGCCATTCAATTCCATGAATTTCTGCATGGCAAACGGGCTCCAAAACTGGAGCAGTTGCGCTATTCCGTCCTTTCATTGGGAGACAGCTCGTATGAATTTTTCTGCCAAACTGGCAAGGAGTTTGATAGCCGGCTGGAGGAATTGGGTGCTACCCGACTGGCCCCCCGTGTGGATTGCGATTTGGACTATGATGAACCGGCCGCCGAATGGTTTGAAAATGTAATAGGCGCTTTAAACGAAATCACAGGGACCTCTGTCCGTTCACCACAAGATTTATCCATTGCCATTTCTGCCGATTCTGGCCAATCCACCTATTCACGGACCCGTCCTTTCCAAGCGGAAGTTTACGAAAACATCAATTTGAACGGCCGCGGTTCCAATAAAGAGACACGTCATTTGGAAATATCCCTGGAAGGATCGGGATTAGAATATGAACCAGGCGACAGTTTAGGCATTTATCCGGAAAACGATGTGCAATTGGTCGAAGCCATGATCCAAGAAGCCGGATGGAATCCGAACGAATCCATCCCAATCAATAAGCAAGGTGAACGCCGCTCTCTACGGGAAGCACTGCTTAACCACTATGAAATTACCGTTCTGACCAAGCCGCTTTTGGAACAGGCAGCACAATTTACCGCTTCGGACAGTTTGCAAAATTTATTGAAACCGGAAAACGTCAGAGAGTTGAGAAATTATCTGGAAGGACGGGACCTGCTCGATGTCTTACGTGATTTCGGGCCTTGGAATGCTTCGGCCAACGAATTCACCCAACTTTTACGCAAACTGCCACCCCGACTGTATTCGATTGCCAGTAGTCTGCAAGCCAATCCGGAAGAAGTGCATGTGACAGTTGGCGTTGTCCGCTATGAGTCTCACGGACGCAATCGGAACGGAGTATGCTCGGTTCAGTTGGCGGAACGGGCGGAACCGGGAAGTACATTGCCCGTCTATATCCATAAAAACCCGAATTTCAAGCTTCCTGAAAACCCGGATACACCGATCATCATGATTGGCCCAGGTACAGGAGTCGCCCCATTCCGGTCGTTCATGGAAGAACGGGAGGAAACCGGCGCTGCCGGAAAGTCATGGCTGTTTTTCGGCGATCAACATTACGTGACAGACTTCCTGTATCAAACCGAATGGCAACGGTGGTTGAAAGAAGGCGTCTTAACAAATCTGGATGTGGCGTTCTCCCGGGATACGGATGAGAAAGTCTATGTCCAACATCGGATGCAGGCCCATAGCCATGAGCTCTATCAATGGATAGAAGAAGGTGCGGTCCTCTATATTTGCGGAGACGAACAGCATATGGCGAAGGACGTCCATGCAGCGTTGATCTCGATTCTGGAGCAAGAAGGCAGCATGAGCACGGAAATGGCCGAAGCCTATCTGACCAAGTTACAACAGCAAAAACGTTATCAACGCGATGTGTACTAAGTCCAACTTGAAAGGGGAAAATGTAAAACCATGACTAAAACGATACCTATTCATATACAAGATGGACCACCGAGTGATGTGGAAACCATTAAAGAAAAAAGCAATTTCTTACGAGGGACTCTTGCCGACACGATGAAGAATGATATCAGTGCGGGTATCCCCGATGACGATAACCGGTTAATGAAATTCCATGGCAGCTATTTGCAAGACGATCGCGACTTGCGGAATGAACGGCAACGGCAGAAACTGGAGCCAGCATACCAATTCATGGTACGTGTACGGACCCCCGCCGGTGTGGCAACGGCAAAACAATGGCTCGTATTGGATGAATTGGCTCATAAATACGGCAATGGAACTTTGAAATTAACGACGCGTCAAGCATTTCAAATGCACGGCATTTTAAAATGGAATATGAAAAAAAATATACAGGAAATCAATGCAATCCTCCTCGATACGATGGCAGCGTGCGGAGATGTCAACCGTAATGTTATGTGCAGTCCAAATCCCGACTTGTCTGATGTGCACACAGAAGTTTATCAATGGGCGCAGCGATTAAGCGATGATCTGCTGCCGAAAACGAATGCGTATCATGAAATTTGGCTGGATGATGAGAAAGTCGTGGATAGTACAGAAGAAGCCGAAGTCGTGGAACCGATGTACGGGGCGCTTTACTTACCCCGGAAATTCAAGATCGGTATTGCCGTACCCCCCGCGAATGATGTGGATGTATTTTCCCAAGATATCGGGTTGATCGCCGTTGTAGAAGATGGGAAGCTACAAGGATTCAACGTCGCGGTCGGCGGAGGGATGGGAATGACCCATGGTGATACGGATACGTACCCTCAATTGGCTAGAGTTATCGGATTTTGCCGCAGTGAACAAGTTGTGGAAGTGGCCGAGAAACTGATAACGATCCAGCGGGATTACGGAAACCGTTCCGTCCGGAAATATGCCCGGTTTAAATATACGATTGATGCACGCGGGCTAGATTGGCTCGTTGGCGAGCTGACGGAGCGACTGGGCTGGGCCTTGGAGGAAGCGCGTGCGTATCACTTCGACCATAACGGCGACCGGTATGGCTGGGTGAAGGGATCAAATGGCAGATGGCAGTACACCCTTTTCATCCAGAATGGACGGGTGAAGGATTTTGATGGCTATCCGCTCATGACGGGGTTACGTGAAATCGCGAAGATCCATACCGGTGATTTCCGGTTAAGCCCGAATCAGAACTTAGTGATCGCGGGCGTGACAAGTCAAAAGAAAGCAGCCATCTCGAAGCTGATCGAGCAATATAATTTGACGGATGGCAAGCAGCATTCTGCGCTCAGACGGAATTCACTGGCCTGCGTAGCTTTCCCGACTTGCGGATTAGCCATGGCAGAAGCGGAACGCTATCTCCCTTCCCTGATCGATAAGCTGGAAGTGTTACTGGATGAAACCGGCCTGCGGGATGAAGAGATTACCATCCGGATGACCGGTTGCCCGAATAGCTGCGCACGTCCTGCGTTGGCGGAGATCGGTTTCATTGGAAAAGGTCCGGGAAAATATAATCTGTATTTAGGCGGCGGATTTTCCGGTAATCGACTCAGCAAAATATATCGGGAAAACATCGGAGAAGAAGAAATACTGAAAGAGTTGCAGCCGATCCTCACCCACTATGCAAAAGAGCGGGAGGAAAAGGAGCATTTCGGCGACTTCGTCATCCGAACCGGTTATGTGAAAGAAGTGACATCAGGAACAAATTTCCATGATTAAGTCAGACCAATGCAGTCATTGAGTTTATAACTTGCCTCAACTCAAATTGATTAAAAAATGGGTACCTGCAAACCACTTGTTTGCAGGTACTCTTTGATTTCTTTCAATACTACTGTTTCAGTGTATCTTTTGCTCACTGGAATTTTCATTGCCAGGACTTGATTTACCGGGTAATGGCTTCCCCACTTCCTTCCCGAGGAATTCCCCTTTTCAGGTTTTTCAAGATTCGTCATTATTCACATATAAATACCTATACATGTATGAATATACATGTTATACTCATTCATATCATTGATTCAGCAAATTATCCCTTCGAGAATCATAAATCTTCAGAAAACCTAGTATCCTTTATTTAACTTCAAATAATAATTCAATTTTGAATAAAAGCGTTTGGGAGGTGATTCAATGACAGGCTTTTTCTTACATCCAAATTCAAAAGAAGAAATTATTGATACATACGAAGAGGATATCATCGTGACGAATGCCGCAGGTTATATCGTAAAGGCGTCGCATATTAGTGGTCGGCATTATGACATCAACGCCGAGGAACTGCTTGGGAAGTCCGTATATGACCTGGAGAAAAGAGGGATCTTTTCTCCGGCCATCACACCACTCGTTCTTCAGCAGAAAAAGAAGGTGGTCGTTATCCAAACGACGACAACCGGTCAAAAAGTGCTGATTACAGGCATGCCTTTCTATAATGAAGCGGGAGAAGTCGAGTTTGTCCTTAGCTATTCGTATGAACTATCCGAACTCCTTGTCATCCATGATTATATGAAGGAACTGGAACAGGAAATGTTGCTGGCAAAAGGGGAACTTTCTTTGCTCCGAAAAGAAAAACTGTCAATTGACGGGCTGACGATTGAAAGCAGGTCGACGCGGGTCGCTTACGAAACGGCCCGGAATGCGGCCCCTCTCGATGTGTCGATCGTCATTTGCGGCGAACAAGGAACGGGAAAGTCAACGATGGCAAAAGTCATCCATAAGGAAAGCGGCCGAAAAAATGGTCCTTTCATCGAAATTGACTTTGAAACGATGCCTGAAGCGATGTTTGAACGGGAACTATTCGGCAGCGAATTCGAACAAACGGAAACAGGATTGTTGACGCTTGCCTATGGAGGGACGCTCTTTTTAAAAGGTGTAGACAAACTTCCCCTCCATCTACAATCAAAGTTGTCGCAAATCTTGAAAGAGCGGAAATATACACCTGTGGGAGCGAAGATGTCCCTTCCACTCGATGTGCGACTGATCAGCTCTTCCGAAACCATATTGGCAGAAGCTGTTTCCGAGAAGGCATTTCATCAAGATTTGTACTATTTGCTCAACATTGTTCCGATTCAGTTACAGCCGCTTCGGGAACGAGAAGAAGATGTCCGTGTGTTGATCACCACGTATCTTGAGAAATTTTCAACAGCCTATCGAACGGTGAAAAAACTATCAGACGATGTCTATTTTCACTTATGTCATCTCGATTGGCCCGGGAATCACGGAGAACTGATCAATGTCATGGAACGGCTTGTGGTCCAAAGCCCATCCACGGTCATCACCGTCCAAGACTTGCCACCGGAGTATCGCAAGGAAACCGAGAAAGACTTATCGCGGTTTCAACTCGAGGGCCAATCGTTGCCCCATCTGTTAGAATCTGTGGAAATGAAAGTGCTACGGGAGGCGCAGCTGCGCTATCGAACGACAACGGAGATTGCAAAAGCTCTCGGCATCAGTCAACCTTCTGTCGTTCGTAAATTAAAAAAATATTTCCATATTGAATAGGAGAATGCAGGATGCAACAAAAAGTAGATTCACAACAAGATTGGCATCATATGGTGGACCATATCGGCAATTTCCTTGCCCCGAGCATGGCGAAAGACCACCCGAACCTCCCCGTCGTCAAGGCAGAAGGCTGTTACTACTACGGCGTGGACGGCAAGCGATATTTGGATTTTACATCAGGCATTGCAGTCGAAAATGTCGGTCATCGCCATCCGAAAGTCGTCCAAGCGATCAAGGACAGTGCAGACCATCTAATTCACGGTCCATCGGGTGTCATCATTTACGAATCCATTTTAAAGCTGGCAGCTGAGCTGCAAAACGTTTTACCGTCCGGGCTTGATAATTTCTTTTTCGCGAATAGCGGGACCGAAGCCATTGAGGGTGCCTTAAAACTGGCGAAGTACACAACAAAGCGTCCTTATGTCGTTTCGTTTACCGGTTGTTTCCATGGACGTTCCATCGGCGCATTGAGTGTGACGACGTCCAAAAGTAAATATCGTAAACATTTACAACCTTCGTGGCTCGCTTATCAGCTACCTTACGCGATGCCGGAATATCTTCCGGAGGGTGCGGATCCGGATATTTTCTTCCCGGAGAAACTGGAACAGGACGTCAAAAAACTGTTCAACCATCAAGTGGATCCAGAAGAAGTCGCCTGTATGATTATCGAGCCGGTCCTCGGTGAAGGCGGCTATATCATTCCGCCTAAAACATGGCTGAAAAAAATCCGAGAAATTTGCGATCGACACGGTATCCTTCTTATTTTTGATGAAGTCCAAACCGGATTCGGCCGCACGGGCAATTGGTTTGCTGCGCAGACATTCGATGTGAAACCGGACATCATGGCGATTGCGAAAGGGATTGCCGCCGGACTTCCACTGAGTGCGACTGTCGCTTCGAAAGAACTGATGGACCAATGGCCGCTTGGCTCTCACGGGACAACATTTGGAGGAAATCCGATCGCCTGCTCCGCCGCCCTCGCTTCACTCGAAGTGATGAAAGAGGAAAACTTATTGGATAATGCCACGAAGATGGGTGCTTATGCGAAGGAACGCCTGCTTGAGATAAAAGCTAAATATCCGGTCATCAAGGATATCCGAGGTGTCGGACTGATGCTTGGCATTGAACTCTGTGATCCCGAAACAGGGGAACCGGACGGGAATGCTGTCATGGAAGTCCTCGATCTATGCTTGGAAAAAGGCGTACTCTTCTACCTTTGTGGGAATTCCGGCGAAGTAATTCGGATGATTCCGCCTCTCACGGTCACAAAAGAGCAGATTGACAAAGGGTTAGCGTTTTTGGATGAAGCCTTACAAGAGTTTGGAAATCGATGAATGCTTTTGCACATCACGACTGACAATAAAAATCAAAAAAGATTGGGAGCGAATGAATATGAAAAAATGGTCAGGTATTACCCTACTGCTTGTCCTTGTGATGAGTGTGCTAGCAGCTTGCGGCACGAATAACGAAACAAATGGTGAAAATTCGAATGGCGATGACAGTTCAGGAACAGAAGCGAAAAAAGTGCTCAAAGTCGCAACGTCCGCGGACTACCCTCCTTTCGAATATGTTGACACTGCGAAAAGTGATGAAATTATCGGTTTTGACATTGATTTGGCGAAAATGCTTGCAGATGAACTTGGCTATGAGTTGGATATCCAAGACATGGATTTCAACGGACTCATTCCGGCTCTACAAGCGAAAAGCATCGATTTTGTCATTGCAGGGATGGATGGCAACGACGAAAAACGGCAACAAGTTGTTGATTTTACAGAACCTTATTTTACAGCGACAAACTTAGTCATTTTTAAAAAGGACAGCGGATTTAAAACTGCCGAAGATTTAAAAGGCAAGAAAGTCGGAGCACAAACTGCAACAATCCAAGAAAAGGGTGCACTAGCACTGCAAGATCAGTACGGCTACTCAGTTGAAACACGGGATCGTGTTCCAGACCTCGTTCAGGAAATCAAATCTGGACATTTGGATGCAATCGTTCTCCAAAATGTCGTTTCAAGTGGCTACTTAGGTGCAAATGAGGACCTTACCAGTTTCGAACTGCCAGAAGAACATAAATTGCAATTATCCATCGCTTTCCAAAAAGATAGCGAGCTGACACCTGAATTCAACGAAGCCTTAAAAGAACTAAAAGAGTCGGGTAAAGTGGACGATTTGATCAGTAAGTGGTTTGACCAATAATTTCAATCCGTAGAGAGAGGGATAAAGACTTATGAGCTTGGACTTTACCCAAATTACGTCCTCGATTCCTTATATTTTACAAGGAATCGGGGTTACCTTAAAAATCGTCGGTGTCGCTGCCTTAATCGGTTTTTTCCTGGGGACTTTATTAGCAATCTGTAAGATTGGAAAAGTGAAAGTACTCACCTGGTTGGCAGATATCTATACATCGATTTTCCGTGGAACCCCGTTAATTTTACAGCTATTAATCATCTATTATGGGGTCCCCCAATTACTCGGTATTCAAGTCGAAGCATATATTGCGGCCATTTTAGCATTCGGCCTTAATTCCGGGGCCTATATTTCGGAAATTATCCGTGCCGGGATTTTGGCCGTTGATCGAGGACAACAAGAAGCATCCATGGCCCTTGGCATCCCTTATAGCAAAATGATGAAAGATATCATTTTACCGCAAGCCGTGAAAAATATATTGCCGGCTTTGGTCAATGAGTTTATTACCTTGACGAAAGAATCGGCAATTGTCACAGTGATCGGAATCATGGATATTATGCGCCGATCCTATATCGTCGGCGGTAACACCTATCGTTATTTTGAATCATTGTTATTTGCGGGATTCGTTTATTATATTATGGTCGTTGTGCTGACGATGCTCGGAAAACTGATTGAAAAGAGGATGAGTAGAAGTGATTAAAATTCAAGACCTCCATAAATCTTTCGGAAAAACCGAAGTATTGAAAGGCATTTCAACGACGATGAAAAAAGGGGAAACGATTGCCATTATCGGCCCTTCCGGATCCGGAAAGTCGACGTTTTTACGCTGCATCAACTTACTGGAAACGCCGACAAGCGGACAAATTTGGATTGGTGACGATGAAGTTACAAATCCAAAAACGAATATTTCAAAAGTACGGGAACGGGTTGGCATGGTTTTTCAGCAGTTCAATCTCTTTCCCCATAAAACGGTTTTGGATAATATTACGTACGCACCGATAACTGTAAAAGGCATATCGAAAAAAGAAGCCGAAGACATCGGACGTGAACTGCTTCTAAAAGTAGGATTGGCGGAAAAAGAACAAGCTTCCCCCGGACGGTTATCCGGCGGCCAGAAGCAACGGGTAGCCATTGCAAGAGCGTTGGCGATGTCACCTGAGATGATGTTATTCGACGAACCGACATCTGCCCTAGACCCTGAAATGGTAAAGGAAGTACTGGAAGTCATCAAATCACTCGCACAATCCGGTATGACGATGGCTATCGTCACCCATGAAATGGGCTTTGCACGGGAAGCCGCGGATCGCGTCCTCTTTTTGGACGACGGTCAATTAGTGGAAGATGCTCCCCCTGCCGACTTCTTTTCATCTCCGAAAAGTAAACGCGCAAAAGACTTCTTGGAGAAGATCTTGTAAATCCATCTATATAAAATGAACTAAACAAAGGGACATCACAAACAAACCGTTGCTTTCCGTTCCAAATTTCGTTTGCGACGAAAGCGCAGCGACAGGAGCAGGCGGACGCTTTCCGCGGGCACGGCTTCAGCCAATCGAACAGCGTAGGGTTCGATTGGCCGTATTTCTGCGCATTTTGCAGAAATTAAGGCATCTTCCTGTTGCCAAACGCTGCGCTTTTTGGCACAAAGGCCGTTCTTCGTGACGGCCTTCGCTGGAGTCGCCGCCTTCCACTCCAAGCAACTGGACTCACCGAGTGCAAATCATTCGTTTACATTATATATGTCATAAAACCAACAATGCAGGCGGTTGATTCCGCTAACGTGTTGGTTTTTTGCTCGTATGAGGACTGTCACCTACGCAATTGGACTATACTGTTTTTCGAGGAGTGAAGGATATGTACAAATTGTTGTCCCATAATGATTTGGATGGGGTTGGGTGCGGTATTTTAGCGAAGCTGGCCTTTGGAAAGGAAGTCAAAGTGCGCTACAATTCCGTTTCCGGTCTGGATCGGGAAGTGGAATGGTTTTTAGAGAATGAAGATCGGGATACTTTTTTATTCATTACGGATTTGTCGGTAAGTGAGGCAAATGAGAAACGACTGGAGGCGTTTTTTCAAGCTGGTGGAAAGGTGCAACTGCTGGATCACCATAAAACGGCTCTGCACTTCAATGAGTACGAGTGGGGACATGTCGTGGTCGAGGATGAGGAAGGAAGATTAACTTCAGCGACTTCCTTGTTCTATGATTATCTAGTTACACATTCATTCTTGGAACGATCCGAGGCCTTTGATGAATTTGTCGAGCTCGTAAGGCAGTATGATACATGGGAATGGGAGAAAAATGACAATCACCATGCGCAGCGGCTCAATGCCCTCTTTTTCCTCCTTACCATTGAAGAATTTGAAGAAAAAATGATTAGTCGGCTTCATTTCAACGAACATTTTCACTTTGATGAATTTGAAAAGAAAATACTCGATATGGAAGAGAATAAAATCGAACGCTATATTCGCCGGAAAAGAAGAGAACTCGTCCAGACGCAAACGGGCGACCAGTTTGCCGGCATCGTGTATGCAGAATCTTACCATTCAGAGCTGGGCAATGAACTTGGAAAAGAGTATCCGCATCTCGATTATATCGCGATCCTAAATATGGGCGGAAAACGAGTAAGCTTTCGAACGATCCATGATCATGTTGATGTATCTGAAGTGGCAGGACAATTTGGTGGAGGGGGGCACGCCAAAGCGTCTGGTTGCTCTTTAACTAATGAGGCCTATCAACAGTTTGTGGTCAACACGTTTCACTTGGAGCCCTTACGGGAAGATGCGAGACGGAACCGGTATAACTTGAAACGTTCTTCTTTCGGCACGCTGTACAAAAATCGGATGGAAGAACTCTTTTTTCTCTATCCTGTAAACGATCAAAACTGGGCGATTGAACAAAATAATAAAAATTTAGAACAGACCTTTACAAGTTTTGAGAAAGGAGAAAGTTTCCTGAAAAGAAACTATGAAGCCTGGCTTGTACGGGACGATGCCTTCGTTAATTATTTAATGGACCAGGTTAGGAATGAAAGGCCGGAAGAAAAGACAAATGAAGAATAGTATGTTTTTAAATTATGTCCTGATTTTTCATTTTCCGATTTAGATAAGATGTGAAATAGTGACTGGCACTTATACAGATGTATAAACGCTAGTCACTTTTTTACTTTGGAAACATTCATAGGCTCTAAATGGAATTTGGGACCTTTCTTCTGTAACGATGAAGTAATTTGCATTTTACCGTATCGTTATTTTCCAGATCTACCTTTTTATTTTTTTACTGAATGATTCATTTCATTTTCCATCCGTTTAAAATACAAATAGGATCCATACCAAAATAGTAGATAAACAACGCTGAAAGTTCCAATTCCAATCAGTATCGGGACCAATTGAAGCGGTAACCAGCCCATCCAGATGCCGAGAGGTAACCAAATGATAATGGATATGAGATAGTGAAAAGCAGTCTTTTTCAAAGGGCTCCATTCTTCAATTTCAAAAATAAGAGAAGCACCGCCAAAGTAAATCCCCATTGCCATACCGCCTAGCGTATTTCTCCATATTTCGGAAATCGGGACTTGAACATCCTGAAACATCATGGCTGTTAGTATAGAAAACGTGATAATAGCCGTATATCCCAAGCCAATCAAACTTCTTCTGGCCACTTCAACGATCATGATCTTCAACTCCTAAAATTAGTTTTCTTTTTACCTCATGAACATACTTTCGGGAGACATACTCTTTACTGCCAGAATGAAAATACACACAGAGGTTGCCATTGAAAGCTAATTCAAAATAGGCAATTTTGTCCAGATTTCCAAGTGCCGATTTAGATAAACGACAAAATCCATGACTCTCTAATAACTCTTCAGCTTCATATAGTTTCATCGTCAGCTCAATGGATTGCTTGTTGGTCGAAGCAAACACTTTACGATTTTCAGCAAATATATATTCAATGTCACTGGGTGAAAGCAAAATTGACTTATCCCCTTCCACACCAATAATCCGTTTGGGTGCTTGATAATCCAATTTCTTTACCAGTTCTTCAAGCTCTCTCGTCCACTCCTTCGCATGGATCGTCACAGAGGTTTCATCATATTTTGGATTCAGATCGATATTTACCTTCATTCCATCCCCCTCTCTCCCTCTCCAGTATACTAATAATTCAGTCAATAATTTAGATTTTTACATAAGATTCATCTTTTCGTGATTAATAAGTCGAATGTAATGAATGACCTAACGATCTAACGTTATGCTTCATATCGAGCAAAATAAAATCCCCTCCATCGCCATCAGCGATTTGGAGGGGATTTCTATTTATTTTACAGCTTGAAACTCTTCGGCAAGCTCCCGACGAAAGCGTTCCCTTTCCTCAGGCTGCTCCAGGTAAATCGGTTCAACCGCTCTCTTCAGCCACTTCTGCCGATCCGCACGGCTCTCCGCATGCTCTTTAACAAATTGGCGGATGTCATGCAAAAAATCAAGATAAGCTTCGTAGCGTTCATCATAGACGTCAGCTAACTCATTCCGGATCTGCTTGGCCAATGTCGGGCTTGCTCCACTTGTGGACACGCTCAAGACCAGCTTCCCCCGCAAGGCGACTGCCGGGACTTGTGCATTCCCAAGCGCTGGGTTGGAGGCATGGACGACGAGCTTACCTGCTGCTTTCGCTTGAGCTGCCAGCCGGTCGTTCACCGCTTCGTCATTCGTTACAAGGATCAGCAGAAACGCGTCTTGTACATCGGACCACTCGGCTTCTTTTTTATGTAGAATGACCTTTCCTTCCTTGACCAGCTTGTCAAAGGAAGGATGAAACTCCGGGCTCACCACATGCGGCGTAATATGGAAACGCAATAGATTTTCAACCTTATGGTACGCGATGACTCCCCCACCGACGATGACTACTTTTTCAGACGACACGTCGACCATGATTGGAAACATTCAAACCGACTCCTTTCCAAGTTGCCTCTTCCACCCGCTGCCGAAGTATCCCGCTAATGAGCGGATCGTAGCCGAGCGGAGAGCAAAGCGAGACGGTGGAATCAGTAGCTAGCTGCTTCACAGTCCGCTCCATACTCTTCATTAAAATACCAGTAAACAGCAAATAAGGCAAAATGAAAACTTGTTTCGTTCCCCTCTGGAGGATGCCATCCAACGCATCTTCAAAAGAAGGTCCGCAAGCGGCTAAAAAACCGATTTCTACTTCAGACAACCCGGTCCTTTTCTTGAATAGACGTAGGATCTCCGTAAAATAATCCTGGACGATCGGATCACTGCTTCCCCGACCGACGATGAGAACAGAAGCATCATCCGGGATGCCCCCGGCGGTTTCCACCATCCGATCCACCAATACCTCCACGAGCTGCGGATGGACCCCGAACGGCTCCCCGTAATAAAGAGGGATGCCCGGGTATGGAGCGATCGCTTGCTCCAACGCTTGCGGAATATCATATTTGGCATGACCCGCATGCAATAAAAGCACAGGTACTGCAATGATTTCCGTAGCCCCTTGCTCGATACAACGGGCAATCCCTTGCCCAATCGATGGTTCCGCCAGCTCCAGGAAACAGGCTTCCTGGATCGGCGCATCGACGGTCAACATCGTTTTTTCAATAAAATCCAAAGCAGCCGTCTGACCGGCCTTCACCCGACTGCCATGGCAAATATATAATACGGCCTTCATTGTGCCGCTCCTTGTAAAGCACCCTGTGAATCCGCCTGTTCCGCAAACCATTGTAGTTCATCTCGCAGCCGGACGACTTCCCCGATGACAATCATGCTCGGATTGGTCACACCTTCCCGTAGGGCAACTTCTACAATCTCTGCCAAGTCGCCCGTCACCGTCCGCTGGTTAGAAGTCGTTCCCCAATGTATGAGGGCGACGGGGGTTGTGGGTGGCTTGCCATGTTTCAATAATTGTTCTTGGATATACGGCAAGTTTTTCACCCCCATATAAATGGCCAGCGTATCGATTCCTTTCGCAAGCGCAGCCCACTTCTCCTCTTCCTCTGCACCTGCTTTCCGGTGGCCGGTCACGATCGCAAAAGAGGCACTGTATTCCCGGTGCGTAACAGGAATGCCTGCATACGCAGGGGCAGCGATCCCGGACGTAATGCCCGGAACCACTTCAAATTCGACTTGATGCCGGACCGCAAATGACGCTTCTTCGCCACCCCGCCCGAACACAAAGGGATCCCCGCCTTTCAGACGGACGACATTTTTCCCTTCTTTGGCGTATTTGACTAACAGGAAATTGATGGAGTCCTGTTGGACGTAGTGGTGATCGGGAAGCTTCCCGCAAAATATGAGTTCCGCTTCCCGTTTCGCGTAATTCAACAGCTCTTCATTCACCAAACGGTCATACAAAATGACATCCGCTTGCTGAATGGCTTTCATCCCTTTGATTGTCAATAAATCCGGATCACCAGGTCCTGCTCCGACAAGCCATATTTTGCCCATCCGGGGTCCCTCCTTTCGTTACAGCCAGTTTCGATCTTTTATATAAGCCACGAGCTGATCGACGCACTCTTCCACGGAATGGCTATCTGTATGAAGCGTGATTTCCGGATTGACAGGCGCTTCGTACGGAGAGGAAATCCCGGTGAACCCAGGAATTTCACCCGCCCGCGCTTTTTTATACAATCCTTTTGGATCTCGTTCTTCACATACTTCTAACGGAGAACTGATATACACTTCGACGAATTCATCTTCCTCCAACAAAGCCCGCACCGTATCCCGGTCTTCCTGGAACGGGGAAATGAACGCCGTGAACACGACTTGCCCGCTGTCGATGAACAACTTTGACACTTCCCCGATCCGGCGGATATTCTCTTTCCGCGCTTCATCCGAAAAACCGAGGTCTTTATTCAACCCATGCCGTACATTGTCTCCGTCAAGGACATACACTTTGACGCCCAGGTCAAAGAGGCGTCGGGCAGCTGCATTAGCAATGGTCGATTTGCCGGAACCCGATAAGCCAGTGAAGTAGAACACCGCGCTATGATGCTGATTCTTATGTCGTCTTTCCTCTTTCGACAATGATTGTTCATGCCATACGATATTGTTGGACATCTCTGTTCCTCCTTAGCTGACAGGTTCTTTTTCCCGCAATCCATTGATTAATACTTCCACCACTTCTTTTCTACTGAACTCTGGAGGCGGCACTTGCCCATTCTTCAGCATCTCCCGCACTTTCGTTCCGGACAGGATGACATGCTCCTCACTTGAATGCGGGCAAGTCTTCGGCGTCGCCATATTGCCGCACGCCTTGCAATAAAAACTATGTTCGAAGAATAATAGCGCAATGCCAATTTCCTCTGCCGTGAAATTCGAAAAGATTTCCTGCGCTTCATATGTGCCATAATAATTTCCTACTCCGGCATGATCGCGCCCTACAATGAAGTGCGTGCAGCCATAATTTTTCCGGACGATAGCGTGGAAAATGGCTTCCCTTGGCCCCGCATAGCGCATGGCAGCCGGGAATACGGCGAGTTGGACACGATCTTTTGGATAATAATCGCGCAGCAATACTTGATAACTTTCCATACGCACGTCTGCCGGAATATCATCCGATTTCGTCTCACCGACGAGCGGGTTCAACAATAACGCGTCGACAATCTCTAACGCCGTTTTCTGGATGTATTCATGAGCACGATGGACCGGATTGCGCGTTTGGAAACCGACAATCCGCTTCCAGCCTTTTTCCGCAAAAAGCTGTCTCGTGTCCGCGGGATCAAAATAGAAGTCCGTGAAACGAGTTTGCTCAATCCGCTTGATCAACGTAATCGGTCCCCCCAAGTAAATGGAACCCCGCTCTACCACTTTCGCAACGCCCGGATGAGCCCGGTCCGTTGTCTTGTAGACGTTTTGCGCCTCGGTTTCCTGATCCGGTTCGAAGATATCCGTAATCGTCAAAGTGCCATACGTCGATCCACCGTGGGTCAATAAAACCGTATCCCCTACAGAAAATGCAGATGCATCCTGTACAGGAAGAGTGATCGGCAAGCTCCACACCGTACCATCGGCCAGTCTCATATTGTGGACGACCTTGTTATAATTCGCCTCGGACAAAAATCCCGTCAGCGGGCTGTATGCACCGATAGCGATCAGTTCCAAATCGCTTAACGCCATCGCGTCAATTTCAAGGCTCTTTTCAACAGCGCTAATATCCTGCGCAGGTTGGTACCGGTTGATCAACTGTCCCCCATGGGCTGAAATCGTAGTCATAACATCATCCTCCAATAATAGTTTATAATACACATAAAATTACTTGGTTTAAAGCTAAAAAATTAACTCGTATGAAGGCCACACTCGGTTTTACCAGAGCCGCTCCATCGTCCAGATCGCAAATCTTCCTCTGAAAAGGCACGGTTCGTGCACGGCGCACATCCGATACTCGGATACCCTTGGTCATGAAGCACATTATAATCAAGATCATGTTTGGAAACGAATCGCCACACATCTTTCCAAGTCCAGTGGATCAGCGGACAGACCTTCACTTTTTGAAATCGGTTGTCCAGATTCAAATACTCTGTGTTTTTCCGAGTGTCGGATTGTTCCCTTCGCAGACCCGAAATCCACGCAATGGAAGGGGCAATCGCTTTTTGAAGTGGGATGATCTTCCGCAGTTCGCAACACTTATTCGGATTTGTTTTGAATAAATCCTCGCCATATAATCGGGTTTGTTCTTCCACCGTAATTTCTGGTTTTTGCAATTGGGTTCGGAGGAAAGGATAACGTTTTTTCACTTTTTCAATCGTTTCCAATGTCTCTTTGAAATGATAGTCTGTGTCAAGAAACACAATTTGCGCATCGGGTTTAATTCTGGAAATCAGTTCAATCAGCACAATTCCTTCTATTCCGAAGCTGCAGGCATAGACCAATCGCTCTCCATACGTCTGATAGGCCCATTTCAGGACTTCCAGGGCTCCCTTGGTTTCTGAATCTGCAGGAAAAGCTGGTTGACTGTTCTTTTCCCATGACTCGAATGTAAGCATCCACTCGCCTCTCTTTCCGATTACTAATTTCGATTGTATCAGACAATTTAAATTAGTCAATGCTTATTTGATTAGTAGGTTTTAATTATTGCCAAGCTCAAACGGCTCGGCTTGCATTCAACCTGAAGTCTGCACCTCTTTCTCGGTTATTGTATGATTTGATCCGAAAACGAGCATGAGTAGAAAAACGAGTAAAATAATGATATTGATGAATTTCCCCGCACTATAATTTTCGATATTCTCCAAATCAATCGCTCCTAACCGACTTTTTCCTATGTATATGCTAATTATCTTATTTCGTATAATGAAGAAAACGGCCCGAACAGTTTTCCGTCCGGACCTCTTTTTCATTTTAAATATCGTCGTGCCCCGGAAAATTCCGACTTATAGGGCTCCGTGTTGATCGAAATGATTTCCACACTTTTTTTGGGATTAGGAGAGTGGATCATTTGTCCATTTCCGATGTACATGCTCACATGGTGCACTTGGCCTTTTCCTTTATTATGCGAAAAGAACATCAAATCACCAGGCTGCATCTTGTTCTTCGCCACAGCAGTTCCATTTGTCGCTTGGACGGAAGAATCTCGTGGAATCGAGATGCCATGCTGTCGATACACAGTGTACGTGAAACCGGAGCAATCCAAGCCGAATCCGGATGTCCCCGCCCATAGATACGGCAAGCCAGTGAAAAGTTTCGCTGTATTGACAATGTCCTTTTGGGTTGGTTTAGCAATGGCTGTCGCGTTTTTCAATAGTTTCGCGTCTTGCTTACGGATAAATTTCACACCATTGGCCGGGGTCTGCACCTGGAGCCATGCGCCTTCCTCTTTCAATACAGGTAAAATGGTGTTGAAACTGATATCCATGAACTTTTTCGAAGTGCCTGCTGTTTCATAAAGCCCTGCTTTTGGGACGCTGACCATTGCAATTTGACAATCTTTGTAATTCGGATACATTTCGGTAATATGCGATTTCGGCACCCAGCCTGGATACCCCGTTTTGTTTTTCGGTGAATACTGGTCTTTCACGGCCACCTGGTACCAGTCACCGCTGCTCTTGAGAATAGCGACTTCTTGTCCATAAAGAGCTTGCGTCTCAATTTTACCGACGAGCCACTGTTTTTGAGGAATAGACATTGTTTTTGTCCACTTGGTCACATCGACGGGCGCGGCGATGGATGACTTGTCCACTGCACGGGTTTTGTTCGGCTCTTTCCAAAGCGTTGTAACGGCGACATTCACTGTATACGTTTTCGTATTATCCGGTTTATAGCAGGAGATTGTCTGCTTGAATGCCGGATTCAGAATTCGCGCCAGGAACGTCGCAAAATGGCCGCGCGTAATGGAAGCGCCCGGTTTATACGTATTATCCGGATAACCCGTTGTCACTTGATTGACAAACAGCGTCTTGATAGAATCGGCAGCCCAATGGGTCGGATCTACGTCACGGAACGTATAGGCAGTCGTCCCTTTCAAGTCGAATGCTTTGACGAGAATAGCCGCCATTTGAGCGCGAGTCAACTTATCATTCGGGCGGAATTCGCCTTCCATATTCCCCGCCATGATCCGTTCATCGACGACAGTTGCGATAACAGCATATCCTCGATCTCCCGATTGGACATCTTTCATACTCGGATCAGGCCGATCAGCTGTGTCCAACTGTAAGGCGCGCACTAACATTTCTGAAGCTTCTAATCGGGTAATTGCTTGATTGACTCCGAAAGCTTTCGATGGATTTAACTCGATGATTCCAAGTCCGGCAAGAAATTCAAGCTCTGCTTTTGAAGCATAATGGTCAGGGACGTCCTGGAAGAGCGGAGCTGCCGACACGGGAACGAAGCTAGCAAACGTGAAGAATATCGCCAAAAGCGGCAACAACAGTTTTTTCATTGCAATATCTCCCTCATTGTTTTGTTCTATGATGATCTTTCTATAACGTACAGGATAGAATGGGAGATGTATAGTACTTTCTACTAAAAATTTTGGTAGATTAAAAGGGTGGAAGCAAGTGAGGTGGAACGGAAAAGATGGGGGAATTGGTTAGACAGTCGGGAGCGGAGACCTGGCCGTGAGAAACTGTCATAATAATTCTCTAAACGTCAATATGTTTGTTGATATACCAAGGATTTTTAAGTTAAGTTGGTTCAAATTAATAATAAGTCGCAAACGAAATTTGGTACGGAAAGCAACGGTTTGGTTGTGCACGTTTCTTAAGTTCATTTTATATATCCTAATCGTTTTGAGACATAGGCAATATAAACATTAAGAAAAAAGGCACATATTAAATCTGTGCTTTTAATGTTATAAGTAGTTTTCTTTATTTCAAAAATTTCAGATAATTGAATCGGATGGAAATAATCTTCAAAAACTCTTTCAATATACAGCCATGAACAAAATCAGTTAATCCAATGAGAGGGGCGCTGTATATGAGAGGGTAATGTTGTCTTTGCATCACCTTTAGCCGAATTGATTTGCATTTGAGTTAAAAACATGCCCGTAGATAAGTTCGCTCCCCTTAAATCGACATCACGCAAATCTGCACCAATAAAATCAACACCTCTCAAATCCGCATTCCTCATATCTGTAGCAATCAAATAGGCTCCTCTTAAATCTATTGCCCTTAAATCTTTACCTTTTAATTTTTTTCCAATCCAATCCGCTCTTTCATGATTATAATTCTTGGCATTTTTAGTGCCAGGTAACTTTGCAATTAAGCTTTCTCGGATATACTTACTGGTTTCCGAAAGCAATTCATTTAATGGAAATCTGTAGATTACTAGATCAAGAGATAATAATTGTTCGGCATCGAGTTTGGTTAAGTTCTGCAATTCTTTTAACTGCAAACTCAATTTATTGAACAAAACATGGGGAATATCATACGACAAGGCTTCTGACGTGTATGCGATCATTTCATGTATTTGCTCCATGATTGGAAACACTTGGAACATTTTATCTCCGATTTCAGGAATGTCTCGCCAATTTTGACCTTTAAAAGTAACTTGAGAAACGACTTGTCCAGCACCTAAACAGTCAAACACTGTACAGCCCTTAAAACCTTTCTCCCGCAAGTTACCGTGAATCTGACAACCATAATCGGATTGTAAATGAATACAAGGTGTACCTGCTGGCTTGTTAATTGGAAAGTCACTCGACGCTATAATAGTAAGCGCTGTGCAGCAAAGTCCAAAGCACTTCGTACAATCAGCCGTTAAACTTTCTCTAATATTTTTGGCTGTTTCATTATCCATTTTTCTACCCTCTATCTTTAGTTGAGTTTATTATAATTCCTAAAACAAGATAACCCGTTTGTTGAATATCAATTATTTCCATATTACCATCAATACCTTTTTCTTTGAAAGAAATTCTTGTATAAAAATTTATTGATTGTATATAACTTTTAATCCATTGAAAACTATTTATGTAAGCGAACTACTCCATGTTGTCCAACCAACTTCAGGGAGTTAGGGAACCACCAGTCATTTCCAATGAAACGACGAAACTAGCCACCATTCGCTCTCGATGTGCAACCACCGTCAATCCAAAGGGGCTGTTAGACGTTACTCCAAAACAAAAAGAGCATGAAACATCCGCCCCGTGCCGAGGCGTTCCCATTGTTTCACGCTCTTTCTTCAACCACGTCAGTTTTGCAGCAATTGTTCCAAAAAGTCTTCGGATACGAATGTTTTCATACCTTTTAGTTCAGGGGCCTGCTGGAATTTCACAATGCTTTTGTTCAGGCCGTAGGATTCTTCGCCCCGGATGATTTTGAAGGAAAGATTCTGTTTCGTCACCAATGCCCCATTCTCTTGCGGAAGGGATTGGACATGGTAGCCGAGCTGTTCGGCGATTTTCCGCAACGGTATCATTTTGACCCCGTCTTTCATGTAGTGATCCTCTGCAATCAGTTGCTCAACTTTTGCCAGCTCTTCTGTGACATAGTTCAACGTCATGATTTTTTTCGGTGTAGTTTGAGGTGGGATGCTCCGGGTGGTGGCGTCATAAAAGACGACCAGTTCCAAGTTTTTGCCGTGCAGATCCTTTTTCTCGATGGGTTCCCCTTTTTGATTGACCAATTCCGTCTTCTCGCCGATATTCAATTTCAATTCTCCATCTAGGCTGAGGAATTCCTTGTCAAACTTGCCGATCTTCACTTCGCCAAAAACTTCCTCATCTTTTACAATCAGGATTTCAGGTGTCACAGTCGCCGGGTAGATCAGGATCATCGGTTTATTCTTGTCGTAATACCCTTCCACAGCATCCCCTACCGCCAATTCCGCTTTGGTCAGCGGCTTCGTCGTTCCGCTGTTGAACACTAAAGAATTGTCATTGACCCGGAAAATCATGATCATTCCCTCTTCATTTTCCACTGTCGCCCGAATTTCACTTTTCCCTTTTTCAATATCCGTAATGACTCCTGCATACTGGATATAATTTGTCGCATCCTCCTGCTGTTCTTCAACAGCTTGCAACGTTACATCTTGCGCCATGGCAGAGTACCCTCCCATCAAGCTACCTGTCAATAAGGCCGCCATCGCAATCGTACCCATTTTCTTCATGTTGTCCTCTCCTTTGCATACATTGTCACCCCATTTGACGGGGTAGGTCGATAAAAGTTACGGATAATCTTACCAAAGTTGAATTAATTTCGTTGCCAAAAACGAAATACTTAAAAGGCCCGCTGAGGAAAGCGAGCCTTTTACTAATCAGATGTAGGTCAATTTTGAATAGCGCTTCACTGAACGCCTTAATTCAAACCTTTCCTTTTTTTAAGATACCGGGATACCGAGGACAGATGCCAACAGTTCCACAGCTTTGTCGATCTCCTCTTTCGTCACGGTGAGCGGCGGCAGGAGACGAATGACATGCGGCCCTGCCTGCACGACTAACAGGCCGGCTTCTTCCGCTTTTGAAATATACGATGCGACTTCTTCTTGACAAGCGACACCGACAAGAAGACCGGAGCCTCTGACCGTAAAGCGATCTTCCGGCAGAACGGACTTCAATTGCTCGACCAAATACGAAGAGAGTTCATTTACCTGCTTCAAGAAATCGTCTTGGAATACATGGTCGATCACCGTCTGAGCCACCGCCACGCCAAGTGGATTGCCGCCGAACGTCGTCGCATGCGAGCCGGGACCGAACGCGTCGAATAAAGCCGGGGTTCCGAGCATCGCCCCGATTGGGAATCCTCCGCCCAATCCTTTTGCAAGTGACATGATATCCGGTTTCAAAACAGTCTGCTCATACGCATAGCGTGTACCAGTCCGCCCGATTCCAGTCTGCACTTCATCCACAATGAGGAGAATGCCTTTCTCTTGGCAAATATCCGAAATGGCTTGCGCAAACTCAGGACTGACCGGGTTGACGCCGCCTTCTCCTTGGATGACCTCAAGCATGATCGCCGCCACCTCATCATCAACAGCGGCTTTCAGCGTATCGATGTCATTGTAAGGGATCGTCTTGAATTTCTCGAGCAATGGACCGAACCCTTCTTGGACCTTTTTCTGTCCGGTTGCCGACATGGTCGCGATTGTACGGCCATGGAAAGACTGTTCAAATGTGATGATCGTATGCTTCTGCGTATGTTTGCGGGCCAATTTGATAGCCGCCTCGTTCGCCTCCGCTCCACTGTTGCAGAAGAAGACATGGCCGAAATGCGTATCGTTCACAAGCGATGCAGCCAGTTTTTCCTGTTCCGGGCTAGCAAATATATTCGATGTATGCCATAGTTTTTCACTTTGCTTTTGCACGGCTTCCACAATGGCCGGATGCGCATGCCCGAGACTGACAACTGCAATCCCACTCGTGAAGTCCAAATATTCTTTTCCTTGGTCATCCATGACGCGGGTCCCTTGCCCCTCTACAAGATGGACCGGTCGCCGTGCATAGTTGTTGAATAAAGCACTCAAGCCGTAACCCCCTCACTGCGTATATCCGTCCCGCTTAAATGCTGATCAACAATCTTGACGGACGGAATGCCCGCCGACAAGCAAGCAAGAGCCGCTTCCACTTTCGGCACCATACCGCCATAAATGTCGCCAGTCTCGATCCATTTTGTAATGGAAGATGGCGAAACGGTTTGTTGCACTTCATCATGGATCCGGATGCCGGGTGTATCCGTCACGAGCAGCAGACTATCCGCTTCCACTGCAAGCGCAATCCGGCTTGCAACGGTATCCCCGTTAATATTAAGAGGCTTGCCATCTTCAGAAACGCCAATGCAGGATAGTACCGGCATGAAGCCGGCATCCGTCACCTTCTCCAACACTTCCGTCCGGATGTTCTGGATTTCCCCGACATTGCCATATACCTTTTCATCTAAGAAGCTGCATGTAATCAGTTGCCCATCGAATCCGCTCAAGCCGATCGCTGCAATGCCCTCGCTATTTAGCTGATGAACCAAAGCCGGATTCACTTTGCCGATCAATGTTGATTGGACGATGCCGATTGCCTCGTCAGACGTAACACGGATACCGTTCACCGCTGTCGATGTGACACCGCTTCTCGCAAGCTCTTGATTGATAGCCGGACCGCCGCCATGGACGATGATCGGAGCCACTCCATCCGCCATCAATTGTTTCAGCTGAATGAAGAACTGTTCGCTCAATCCTTCCAGCATGCTGCCGCCTAATTTAATGACAATCCGCTTACGTTCTGTAAGTGGCGTTGATTTGGACATAGTCATATGTCAAGTCGCACCCCCATGCCAATCCTTGCCCTTCTCCCTGATGAAGCTGGACGACAATTTTCACTTCAGGCTGTTTCAAGTATTCACGCAAATGCTCTTCCGAGAAGCTGACCGGCTCTCCGCTTTCGACGACCGTTGTATCGCCGATCTGGATGCTGATCGCGTTTGGATCGACAGTTGCGCCACTATAGCCGACCGCTGCGATAATTCGTCCCCAGTTCGCATCGCAACCGAAGACCGCAGTTTTGACTAATGGGGAACCGACGACCGTTTTGGCGATTTTCCGTGCTTCTTCATCAGAGATGGCTCCGACAACTTCGGTTTCGATCAGTTTCGTCGCCCCTTCACCGTCTTTTGCGATCATCTTCGCCAAGTCTTGTGCCACGGCATGTAAGGTTTGAATGAATTTATCCCACTCCGGGTGGTCCGGCGTCAGGGATTCATTTTCCGCCAAGCCGTTTGCCAACAAGAGGACCGTGTCATTCGTCGAAGTGTCACCATCAACCGTGATGGCGTTGAATGTCAAATCCGTCACCGTTTTAAGCGCCGTCTGCAAATGAGGCGTCTCCACATTCGCATCCGTTGTAATGAACCCGAGCATCGTCGCCATATTCGGTTCGATCATCCCGGAGCCTTTCGCCGTACCGGCAATGGTGATTTCCTTGCCATCGATGACCGTGATGTACGCAGTGTTTTTCGTCACCGTATCTGTCGTCAACAACGCTTGGGAAAACTGGATCGAACCTTCCAGACCATAGCTCGGCTCGATTTTTTTAATTCCTTTGATAATCGGGACCATGTTCATCTTTTCTCCGATGACACCTGTGGAGGCGACCCCTACGAGATGAGTCGCAATGCCAAGCTTTTCCGCCGTCATTTCCTGCATGGCATATGCATCTTCCATACCTTGTTTGCCCGTGCACGCATTGGCATTGCCGGAATTGATGATGATCGCTTGCATCTTCCCTTCCTGGGCAATTGCTTCTTTCGTGACGTAAAGAGGAGCCGCCTGGACGGCATTTGTCGTAAAGACACCTGCGACATTGGCAGGCACTTCACTGACGAGCAACCCGAGATCATTCTTTTTATGCTTCAGACCGCAATGGATGCCGTCCGCTTTAAATCCTTTCGGCGAAAGGATGTTATAGCCTGAGATTCGTTTCATGGAAACTGTTTTCGTTGTCATCGTACTACCCCCAAAAAATCAATTTCGCCTTGGCGTAATTGTGAATCGAACAGCGAAGGGTTCGATTTGCCGTATTTCTGCGTTTTTTGCAGATATTAAGGCACCCTCAATGTGAGGTCCATTCAAAATCTGTGACATCCGCCGGAGGCTCTAATTTGAATCAGCCGGGATTAAAACCCTGTGCCTATAAAGTATTGCTTTGCGCTTTACCTAACCCTTTGTTGATTCAAATTAGATGAATGCCGGGACAAGTTCGAGGCCCGCTGCTTCGTCCAGTCCGAACTGGACGTTCATGTTCTGGATCGCTTGCCCTGCCGCCCCTTTTACCAAGTTGTCTATAACAGACACGATGGTAGCACGATTGGTTCGTGGATCGACTTTCACATGGATATCGCAGTAGTTCGAACCGTACACTTGATTCGTACCGAATTTATTGGCTTCCCGGATAATCCGGACGAACGGTTTGCCCTTGTACGCTTCTTCCAGACAGTTGACGAGATCCTGTTCCGTCACTCCGTCCGCGACCGCCGCGTAGCTCGTCGAGAGAATTCCCCGTGTCATCGGCACAAGATGAGTGCTGAACGTAATCGGCGGTGCTTCGTGAGCAAATAGTGAAAATGCCTGCTCGATTTCCGGAATATGCTGGTGCTGATTTAATTTATAAATAGCTGTATTTTCATTCGTCTCACTGAAATGAGTCATCTGATTCGGTTGGTTGCCCGCACCGGAAACACCGCTTTTCGCATCGATGATGAGCTGGGACGGATCGATCAGCTGCTCTTTCAATAAAGGCAAAAGCGAGAGAAGGACCGCTGTCGGATAGCAACCTGGATTCGCAATCAGCTGCGCATCGGCAATCGCTTCTTTATTCCACTCGGTCAGGCCATATACACTTTCCGCCACTGCGGCTGCCGGAGCCGGCTCTTTTTTATACCATTCCTCATAGAGCGCCAAATCCTTCAAACGGAAATCCCCGGACAAATCAATTAGCTTCGGACCTTTTCCAACTAGAGGCGGCAACAACTGGCTTGCGACGCCTGCGGGTGCACTCGAGAATACAACATCAAATTGTGCCAATCTATCATTCTCAATCCGCTGTAGCGGCTGATCAAATATATTCATAAGATGTGAGTATTTCTGTGAAAAAATTGTTCCTTCTTCAGACGATGTGAATAAAGTTATTTGTTCGACTTCAGGATGGTTATGAAGAAAACGAATTAATTCGAGACCACCGTAGCCTGAAGCTCCAATAATTCCAACCTTCATGCCAATCACCTCAACTACATGTTAGGATTAGTATAGTAATGTATAAATATAAAGTCAATAGTATTTTTATGTA
The DNA here is from genome assembly GCF_038003045.1 of Sporosarcina sp. FSL W7-1349. Classification (NCBI taxonomy): domain Bacteria; kingdom Bacillati; phylum Bacillota; class Bacilli; order Caryophanales; family Caryophanaceae; genus Sporosarcina; species Sporosarcina sp. FSL W7-1349. Next base: position 341,083 of record NZ_JBBOOK010000003.1, on the reverse strand, counting down.
TTTCTTGTTTTTTCGAGATGTTACCGTTTTCAAGAAAGAGTGCTAGTTTTTCGGACCGCCTGCAACATACAGTACTTGCCCATTGACGAAGGAAGACCGTTCATCCGCGAAAAACGCGACAGCATTGGCAATATCTTCAGGCTGACCGCTTCGGCCAACAGGAATCTGGCGAACACTTGCCTGAACGAGTTCTTCAAAAGGAATGCCCAAACGATCCGCAGTTGATTTTGTCATTTCGGTTTCAATAAACCCCGGTGCGACGGAGTTGGCGGTAATACCGAATTTGCCCAACTCGATTGCTAAAGTTTTCGTAAAACCTTGCAACCCCGCTTTAGCCGTTGCATAGTTTGCCTGTCCCCGATTCCCTAATGCAGAAGTCGAAGAAATCGTCACAATGCGCCCGTATCGCTGATTCACCATGTATTGCTGAACTGCCTGAGTTGCATAAAATGCCCCTCTCAAATGAACATCCATCACAGTAAGCCAATCGTCATCCGTCATTTTGAAAAGTAAATTATCCCGGGTGACGCCTGCATTATTCACCAAAATATCGATTGAACCGAACCTCTCGAATACAGATTCCATCGCATCTTCAACCTGCTTGCGATCTGTCACACTGGCATGGATACCCGCAATGTCAAATCCCATTTCATTCATTTCTTTTAAAGTCTTCTCAAGCCCCTCCTGATTGACATCCAAAATGGCGACGTTCGCTCCTTCCGTTGCGAATTCCTCCACGATTTTCCGGCCGATGCCTTGACTCCCACCCGTCACAATCGCGGTCTTGCCTGAAAAACGATTTCCCATTCACAACCTTCTCCCTTCCAAGAATTATCTAACTATAAATTCATCATACCATTGTCTACGTTTTCTTGGAGAATCAAATCTTTAGAATTGATTTGTGGCTAAAGATGACGGTATGCTATACTAAGTTTAGTAACAGGTCCTATTAGCAGCTATGAAAATAAATGGGGGTTATGATGATGGATATACTTAATTTAAAAGGAAAAAATATTGTAGTAATGGGTGTGGCGAATGAGCGGAGCCTGGCTTGGGGAGTAGCGAAATCGCTGTTTTCCGTTGGTGCGAATGTCATCTTCACGTATCGGAAAGAACGCTCGCTTGCGAAAATGGAGAAAGCATTGGAAGCAGGCAACTATGAAGCGCGCATGGTCGTCCAATGCGACGTCAATGACGATACCAGCATGCATGAAGCATTCACGAAAATCGGCGAGGAAGTCGGCGTCATTCACGGCGTTGTCCACTCCGTAGCATTTGCCCATGCCGAAGACCTCCGTAATGATTTCGTCGAAACAACGAGAAGCGGGTATGCGTTCGCACAAGATACAAGTTCGTACTCCCTCATCGCTGCAGCGAAAGAAGCGCGTCCATATATGAAGGAAGGCGGATCCATCGTGACGATGAGTTATCTCGGAGCCGAGCGAGTACTCGACGGCTATAATGTCATGGGCGTCGCGAAAGCGGCATTGGAAGCATCCGTCCGCTATTTGGCCAACGACCTCGGGAAAGACGATATCCGTGTCAACGCGATTTCCGCTGGCGCCGTCCGGACACTTTCCGCAAAAGGGGTTCCTTCATTCAACACGATCCTGTCTCAAATTGAGGAGAAAGCTCCATTGAAGCGCAATGTCACGCAAGAAGAAGTCGCTGAAATGACCATCGCCATGCTCAGCAAACTGTCCAGCGGCGTCACCGGCGAAACAATCTACGTCGATGCCGGCTATCATATTATGGGTTGAATTAATTACAGCTGTCCCGATGAATTCGGGGCAGCTGTTTTGCATAATAAAGATTCTTGGTAACATATCTAAACCAACCAAATATTTCTTCGTATAGCCGCCGCAACTAATGTTTACACTAGGGCAATCAGGTGTTAAATCAACTGATGACTGTGGGGAGGTTAATACCTCCCCGTTTACTATTTGAGAAACATAATAACCGTGTTACTGGTGATTATAGAAGGAATAAACACAAAAGGGAGGCTCGAAAATGACGAAAAACATTAACACGAATTTCAATGCCGGCAAGAAAAAGGAGGACCCGAATACGTATACAGCCTATGGAGACCCCGTGAAATCCTCTTCTCCTCCGATTAATCAAAATTTCAAACAAGCCAATTCCACTATTGCCGAAAGTACCCAGGAGAGAAAGTCATTGAAATAGGATGTGGTCCTGTCTATACGGCGTGGCTTTTATTGAAACATTACAGGGTGAACCACCAGCTGTCCGAAACAAACTCGGACAGCTTTTTTCCGATTCGAAAGTCCTGTTTTGGGAATAAAATTGTGAACTTGACGGATAAGACGAGGAATAGGACGGATAACGCTGTAAATTTGACTGATACTTTAACAGAAGTGGATGATATAGCTGTGAACTTGACGGATATTTCTTTGCTGCCGAAGTGATTGCCGAAAAAATCATGCGGTATTAGCAGATCAGCCAAATCGTAAAGGGGCTGTCCATTCCCAGGCAGCCCCTTTTCCTCATTTCTTCACTTGTTTCATCAATTGCTTATTCCCTTTGGTGATAATGTTTTCGTAATCGATATATTCGTAAATATCATTGGTGATCTGGCCGCTGAACTTCGCTAATTCCTCGATCGTCAAATCCTCGATCGCCTTCTTCTGTTCCTCGCAATAGATGATCAGCTTCCCGACAATCTCATGCGCATCCCGGAATGCGGTCCCTTTGCTTACTAAATAATCCGCCACTTCTGTTGCGTTTAGGAAGCCTGCCTTGATGGCCGCTTTCATCTGATCCGCGTTCACTTCCAGCGTATCAATCATTCTTGACATGATTTCCATGCAGTCCATGACCGTATCAAGCGCATCGAAAAACTGCTCCTTGTCTTCCTGCATATCCTTATTGTACGTCAACGGCAGCCCTTTCAGCGTCGTCAACAATGAAAAGAGCGACCCGTACACGCGCCCTGTCTTTCCGCGGATCAACTCGGCGGCATCCGGGTTTTTCTTCTGCGGCATGATGCTACTTCCCGTTGAATACGCATCGGACATCGTGATGAATTTGAACTCCTGGCTGCTCCAGAGGATGAGTTCTTCGCTCAGACGGCTCAAGTGCATCATAATGATGGAGAAATCGGACATCAGCTCCAGCAAGTAATCGCGGTCGCTGACGCCATCCAGAAAATTGTCAACCGGTTTTGCAAAGCCGAGCTGCGATGTCGTCACCGTGCGGTCGATATGATGCGTCGTCCCCGCCAATGCGCCGCAGCCGAGCGGATTTTCATCCAAAATTTCAATGGCGCAAGCAATCCGCTTTTTATCCCGTGCAAACATTTGGGCATAGGCGCCGAGATGGTGGCCGAACGTCACAACTTGTGCTCGTTGCAAATGGGTATATCCCGGCATGATGACATTATTGGCAGCCCCTTTTTCATGCAATGAATCGATGAGCATTTGCAGGCTGTCCATCACTTCTGCCGCCGTATTTTTTGCATACAAGCGCATATCGACGGCCACTTGGTCATTCCGGCTGCGCGCCGTATGCAGTTTTTTCCCCGTCTCCCCGATGCGCTCCGTCAACTGCATTTCTACGAAAGAATGGATATCTTCATAATTTCCCTCGATTTTTAATTCCCCTGATTCGATATCTTGGAGGATCGATTGCAGGCCATTGATGAGAAGTTCTCCTTCTTCCTGTGTCAGTAATTCACAATGGACGAGCATCGTCACATGCGCTAAACTGCCCGTGATATCTTCTTTATATAAACGATGGTCGACTGGCAATGATGTATTAAACTGTTCCATGATTTCATCCGCACGGCTCGTAAAGCGTCCACCCCAAAGCTTCATATCTATCTCAACCTTCCAGAATGAATTTTTATACAATATAGTGTATTATAATTAACCAAACTGTATATTGCAATACATTCTGCGGTTTTTCATTTGCACCGAATGCGCCTATCTGCCAACAGATGCGGTATACTTTATGGATGAAGGAGCTGAAATGAATGGAGAAACATTTTCCGATTGAAACGATCGAGCGTTGCCATAAAGAGACGGAAGCAGTCATACAGAAAGAGACAGGCGACTTTCTGAGCAGAAGCGTTTCTTATCTGAAAGAAAACACGGAAGAATTTCTATATATCGAGTCACCTGCGTTTGAGGCCATTCGGATCGATGCGTTAGTGCTCGAAATCGATGATGTCTTCCAAACGTACACCGCTCTGTTCGGATTGGGGCTGCAAAAGAAATTACGCGAGCCAATGAAATCATTCCTTGATGCAAATTTGCAAGGGGACGGCATCCAATACAGCATGCTGTTCTCCGGGGATGACGGGGTTTGGGATGTCAATGTGACGTTGAATGGGATGGAAGGCTTTGATGAAACTCTTACGTTGGAACAGGCGGTTCAATTGGTGGTCCGATTCGTTGCCGACTTAGTTGACGCGGCGAAGGATGGGAATTGATTGAACAACAGACAGTTTATTTATACGTATAGCCGGCATCGGGATGAGCATGATCTGTGCCGGCTGGAAATGCGGGCATTTTTCGGATTAGATGTGGCGTCCAATATTTTGATCAGCCCTATGGAAATCGATCCGAGCCGAAGCCCTTTCATGAAGGAACGGCTGGATGTGCAATGGGAAGCTGACACGTTGGAGGAACTGTATCGCCAAATCGAATCTGTCGATTGCGGTGATCGGACTTTCAAAGTGCTCTGTTTGAATTCAACCGACCTCGGGGATACGAAAAAGATCGGCCACGCAGATCGGCGGAAAATCGAACGGGATGCCGGCTTGCAGATTCCAGGCGAACCGGATTTGAATGAACCGCAAATAACGTATGGGATCGTGCAGCAGGACAACCGATGGTATTTCGGGGAGCACAAGCTAAGTGAAGCGGTGTGGTACCAGCACCAGCAAAAGCCGCATATGTATTCCACGGCACTCGGCACCCGGCTGGCACGGGCCGTAGTGAATATTGCAGTCCCCTTCCCGGAAGGCATCCGGGCGATCGATCCGTGCTGCGGCATCGGGACCGTGCTCGTCGAAGCGCTCTCGATGGACATTGAGATGAAAGGCCGAGACATCAATCCGCTCGTCGTCTGGGGATCAAGGAAGAACATCAAGCATTTCGGACTGGAAGGCGACGTGGCCATTGGACCGATTGCCGCGGTTGCGGACGAATATGACGTTGCCATCATCGACATGCCGTATAACCTATTCACCCATATTACGGACGAAGGCCAGCTCGACATTTTGAAGCAGGCGCGGCGCTTCACGAAGAAATTGGTCGTCGTAACTATCGATACGATCGATCACATGATCCACGAGGCCGGTTTTTCCATCATGGACCGATGTGTCGCGAAGAAAGGGACCTTTTCCAGACAAATTCTCGTTTGTGAATGAACGGCTTGAAGGGGGCTATCCTGAAACCTGGAAAATCGTTCAGGAAGGCTCCCTTTCCGTGGGCGTCGCCTCAGCCTCCTCGGTCGCTTCGCGCCCTCCGGAGTCTTCGGCTGACCCTACTCCCACAAGAGTCTCGCCGTTCCTGAACGATTTTCCTGACATAACCTACCGAATGTTTGCTTGCACTCATCTCGGCATTCCTTGCACTCACCCGCCAATCACTTGTAATTGAAAACCTTTTACACAATAAAAAACGGGCTGCCCTGGGACAATGCACAGCCTCGTCCCATACGGCAACCCGTTCTTTTTTATTTCGGAATGGAGACGATGGTGGTTGTCCCTTCATTCAACATGGATTGTATGTCTATTGTGCCGCCATATGTTTCGGCGCGCTCTTTCATACTGAACAGCCCGATTCCTTTCCGCTGATTCCCCTTCAAATAGCTCTCAACTGAAAATCCGATGCCGTCGTCCTGGATCGTGAGCCGGATGTCTCCCGGATTGTTTTCCAAGATGATTTCAACTGTTTGAGGGCTTGCATATTTGGCGCTATTCGTCAAAGCCTCTTGGCAAATCCGATAGAGAGCTGTTTCAATTTCAGGTTCCAGCCGTTGCTTATCGCCTGATGTCGTAAGCCTTACTTCGATATCATGCACTTTTTCAAAATGATCGATGTACATTTTCAATGCAGGTAAAAACCCGAGATCGTCGAGTGAACTCGGCCGCAAAGAATGGGCAATCTCTTTCACTTCTACCATAGCATCTGCAGTCATCTTTTTTGCTTTTTGCAAGCTCGGAGGTTTCGCTGCTCCCGGGATTTCATTCTCCGCCAAATTCAATGTCATTAAAATACTATATAGCGATTGGCCGATTCCGTCATGCAGCTCTCTCGACACCCGTTTCCTTTCTTCCTCATGTGCTTGTAAAACGAGTTTCGACAAGTTCTTTTCAGCTTCAAACAGCATATGCTCGGCCTCCCTCCATTTAGATTCTGCTTCTTCTTTGCTCGTCAAAATATATTGGATTTGCGGATAAAACACCGCACGGAATAAATACAAATATCCAACGAATTTATAAATATGACCGATTAGATTTTCAATATCATACACTTTATCGTAAAGGGTAAAGTACAATTCACCTGTCATGATGATAAAGATCGCCAAAGCCAATTGGAGAGTATGCAGTTTCCGAGTTTTTCTGTACTCTGCCATTAAGGCGATCAGTGTCACGAGCATAAATGTACAAATAATGTATTCCAAACTCACTTTCATGCTCGTAATCCCATATTCATCATCCAGCAAGGTCGGCAACAGATCTTGCCGAAAAAATAGGGACGCACTGATGAAACTGACCCATAAAATGGATAGGGAAAGGGCCCGTGATCTTTTCAATCCCATCACTTTATACGGCAAGATCACGGCAACCGCCATGCCGATACTTTCAGACAACCTCGCGAAAATCCATAGCCACGTCGCCCGATTACCCGAAAATTCATCTTCATAAAATGGCATTCCCTTGTAAAATAGCGTATGGAGCAAATCATATGTACCGACCGCGAAAAAGACCATTCCGATAAAGAGGTTCACATTTCGCGAATCCCTTGAATGAGTAATCATCGCTTGAATGAATATGCAAAACGACACGAAAATACTGAATGATTCCAACACCGTATGAATCAATAAAAACTGAGGGCCGGGAATGCTGATCATTTCATAGTTAAAAAACGCGCGAACGGCTCCCATGAGCAGGATGCCCAGAATTGCTATGTATAAATAGCGAAGCTCGTGTTTTCGTAAACGGACCGGATTTTCAAAGTTGACACTGCTCATGAGAAATCCAGAAACCCATTTTTCGCCGCATATTCCACAAGAGCGGGACGAGTTTTCAAATTCAACTTTTCCATGATTTTCGATCGATGTGATTCAATGGTTTTAATCGAAACGAACAGCTGCTCAGCGGCTTCCCGGTTCGTATACCCTTTGGCGAGATAGGACAGGACCTCTTGTTCACGTCCGGACAGTTTCATCAAATTATCATCATGGGTCGAACTCGATTTCTGAATATAATCTTCCAAAAGAAGCTTCGTCGCGTTCGGATATAAATAAGCCTCGCCGATGCTGACCGTTCGGATCGCTTCAATCAAGTCATTTTCATGATGACTTTTCAATAAATAACTTGTCGCCCCCGCCTGCAATGTACGGAAGATATATTCTTTATCGTCGTGCATCGTCAAAACGATGATTTTAATCTGATCATTTGCTTCGGTAATCTGCTTGATGGCCACCATACCGCTCTTTTTCGGCATCTTCAAATCCATAATGACGATATCAGGCACTAATTCCAATGCTTTATGGACCGCCTCTTCTCCATCTTCCGCTTCCCCAACGACCTTCATATCGGGCTGGCTCTCAATCATTAGTTTGATTCCAGACCGGACGATTGCATGATCATCTGCAACTAGGACCGATATCATGAATCTTGCCCCCTCTACACAGCTTTTTAGACACATTATACCATGAGTTTTCATTATTTTACTTTTAAAGGGTAAATTTTGTCATTTGCTGTGTGTAAGGAATTTTACTTTTCCAATTTAAACTGACCGATGATTTCTTGCAGGTCGGTCGCCATATTGGCCAAGGATTCGGAAGCCGATGTGATCTCCTCTACAATAGCGCTCTGCTGTTCTGCTGCAGCAGCGACCGATGTACTATTATCTGCTGTTTGAATTGCAACTTGTTCCGCATGTTCAACCGTATGGACCAATTCCTCCGTTCCCGCATTGATTTCTTGGATGGATGCGTTGATCGTTTGGATTTGACTTGCGACATTCTCAATATCCGCATGGATCCGAGTGATCGATTGGCTTGCGGAATCGACCAAATTCCGGCCCTCTAGTATTTCCGTCTCTTCTTGCTTCGCGGCTTCAATCGTCTCGTTCACCTTTTGCTGGATGTCATTTACCAACTCACTTACCTGATTCGTCGCATATTGCGATTGCTCAGACAGCTTGCGCACTTCGTCGGCGACAACTGCAAAACCTTTTCCGTGTTCTCCCGCCCTTGCCGCTTCAATCGCTGCATTCAAAGCAAGTAAGTTCGTCTGATTGGACACATCGTCAATTAACGAAATGATCCGGCCGATTTCCGCCGATGTACCGCCGAGCGACATGATCACCTTTGACATCTCATCGCTGGATTCTTGGATCGCCAGCATTTGATCTTTCGCCTGATTCAATATGTCATAGCCTTCTTTTGCGTTATTCTCGGTGCCGATAGCGGATTCGGACAGGTCCTCCACGCTTCGGGTAATCATTTCTATTCCGTGGCTAATCGTTTGGACTGTATCCTTGGAATGCCGCGCCCCTATCAACGTTTCAGCTGTCTCTTCAGAAATGACTTGGATGGAAGCGGCGACTTCCTGACTCGCGCTGCCCGACTGTTCCGCACTGGCGCTCAATTCTTCCGATGTCGCCGCCACCTCGGCCGCATTCACCTGGATATTCGTCACCATCCCTCGCAAATTGCGCAGCATTTGGTTGAAACCTCGCCCTAAATCTCCCAGCTCGTCTTTCCGATTGATTTCGAGTTCATCCAAAGACAGATTCCCTTCGGCAAGCTCTAGCATATGATCACGTACTGTAATAATGGGAGTCGTCATCCGGGAGACGATGATGAAAACAAGCGCCACCCCGAGCACGGCCGTCAACGCGACCGTGATGAATAATGAATGGAGCAGCTGATTCGCTGATGCGTTGAAGTCCTTGTAAGAGGCGCTTCCCGACAATATCCAGTCCCACTCTTCAAAAGTAGTGGAGTACGCTATTTTCTTTACGCCGTCATGGATGTATTCCGTAAATCCCCCGCCTGCATCCGCTTGTTCGATAAATTTTTGTATATAGCGGACGCCATTCTGGTCCTCCAAGCCGAGCACATTGTCCCCTTCAATCATTGGATGACCGAGTGCCAACCCTTCATGGTTAATGACGGTCAAATACCCTTCTTCTCCGAAATGATAATCGGAGGTGATGTTCCGCTTTCCTTCCCCAGTCAACGGCCCAATCAATTCGGTCTTGGCGATTTGCTGGGCCTCTTCTTCCGTGATGAACCCTTTATCGACTTGCTGTTGGAGCAAGGCCAACGTCGATACCGCAATTTCCACTTTATCTTTTATTTCATTCCGCCCTAAGTCGTCCAGCGAGTCACTTGCTTTGAAGTACGAATAGAAACCAATGAATAAACTCGGCAGTATGACTAAGATTGCTGTCAGCGCAATCATCTTTGTCCGGACTGACTGTACTCTGAATTTCATTTTTCAATCCTCCGTGATGAATAAATCTGTCAAATACCATGGGCTGTGCTATGTACCGGGACATACAGCTTTTCAAACATCGGCAGCGGAATCGGTTTGCTGTATAGGAATCCCTGCACCTTGTCGCATTTTAGATCCGCCAATAACTGGAGCTGTTTCTCTGTTTCGACCCCTTCGGCCACGACAGTCAAATCCAATTGGTGCCCAAGCATAATGATCATTTCCACAATTTTTTGTTTGGTGCTATCTGTTTCCATATCGGAGATGAAGCTTCGGTCGATCTTCAATTCATTGATTGGCAAATCCTTCAAATATTGCAAGGAAGAATAGGCAGTCCCGAAATCATCAATGGAAATGCGCACGCCAAGCCGTTTGATCCGTTCAATCGCTTGGATGGTACTTTTCTTGATCAAGAACCGCTCCGTCACTTCCAACGTCAACTGTTCCGGCTGGAAGGAAACTTCTTGCAAAAGATCTGCCAACAGTCTCGGAAAGTATGGACTATCAAGTTGCTGTGCAGAGATATTGACGGATAGAAGCAAATCGTCGAGTCCCTTCTTTTGCAACTGCAGCGCATCCCGCAACGCTCGCCGCAACACCCAAATCTCCATTTCCAAGATCAACCCCGACTCTTCCGCTACACCGAGAAAAGCGGCCGGCGGCAACATGCCAGCTTCCGGATGGTTCCAACGGATGAGCGCCTCCATCCCGCGCCCTCCATTTCCCAAGCCGAAATAAGGTTGATAATATACCTCAAACTGCTCCTTCTCCAATGCGTCATGCAGTTGGGATAAAATTTCAAGATCCGTTTGATGTCCGATTGCATCAGCCGAACGTTCCATATGAGGAAGCATTTGCTCGATTTGCCAATTCCGGCAGCATTGCGCATTTTCAATTGCAATGACGGCCAAATTATTATAGACGTCGATCAAATCCAACAACGTTTCGTCCGAACCAAGGACGTCCCGGAAATGAAGGACAAAGACGCCGAGTAACCGACGCTGCGTGGAAACAATCGGCAACAACCAACTCGACTGAAATCCAAGCTTGCCCGCCTCCTTGTGCAATACTACCCAAGCGGGAGATACACTATCTACTTCTCCATTTTGAGCCGGGCCTAAAAAAGAAGGATGTAAAAGCTGTCCCTCCGACTCCACTTTGATCGTTTGAAGACTGTCCAAATAAAGCTTAGGCAAGGAAGAGGCGACCAGCCGATTCAGCGACTTCCGCTCTGGATCATACAAAAGGATGGACCCGCTCATTTCACGCGGTTCACAAGAACGCTCCAAACTGGTCATCATGACATCCAATATTTCATGCAGCGGCATACCGGAAGAAATATGCCGGATGATGGTCGCTTGATCCCGCCAAGCCCGTACACGCTGACTATCCGTCAAATCCAACCCCTCCTCAGTTACTTTCTTCTCTCATCCGTTTCTTGCTGATGCTTACATTATCGCAAGTTGACGATTAACCCACTATAAGGAAAAACCCTAAAGTTTTATGGAATAAACCACCGTATTTCCCCAAATTTAAAAGAGCACCCCATCTATCGATGGAATGCCCTTTCTTCAGTTGCTCAATTCTACCGTATAATCCGCTAACAGCCTTGCGCCGTAACCCGTCGCCGATTTCGTATAATAGCCGGAAGCTTTTGATTTGTCCATGACGCCCGCCATATCGACATGCAGCCATTTGGCCCCGTCCGGCACGAAACGCCGCAGGAAGAGGGCGGCGGTGATTGCGCCCGCTTCACTCATGGAACTGATATTGTTCATGTCCGCGTAATCGCTCGACAGCGACTGATCATATGATTCGATCAACGGCATCGGCCAAATGAAATCACCGTTGCGTTCCCCGATCCGTTTCATTGTCGCGGATAGCTCCTCATCCCCAAAGACACCGCCGATTTCCGTGCCAAGCGCATTGACGATGGCTCCTGTCAACGTGGCAATGTCGACGATATACTCCGCTTGGCGTTCGCCTGCTCGGATCAACCCATCCGCCAAGATGAGCCGGCCTTCCGCATCCGTATTACCGACTTGGACAGTCAATCCATTCTTATAATGAATCACTTCGCCCGGCAAGACGGATTGGCTATCCGGCATATTTTCCACTATCGGGATGAGGGCGACGACGTTCACTTCCGCCTTCGATTTGGCTAGCAAGGACATTGCCCCCGCGACTGCAGCGGCTCCTCCCATATCCATCCGCATATCGCTAATATCCTTCCCGCTCTTCAAGCTGATGCCGCCCGTATCAAATGTAACCCCTTTTCCGACCAGTGCCACGAGAGGCTTGGAAGCATCCCCTTGATAGATGAGTTCGACAAACCGCGGTTGATACTTGCTTCCTCGGCAGACGGTCAGAACGCCGTTCATTTCCGCTTGGCGGATCCTCCCTTCATCCCATACATCCACTTCCACGTCCGTGCCTTTAAAGTGGAGCTTCAGTACTTCAGGAAATGTCTCGGGATTCAGGACATTTGGTACTTCATTCATCAAATCACGGGAAAAAGTGACCGCTTCGGCTCGGTTTTTTCCCGCTGCAACGAAGGGTTCTACCCCTTCGCCGGATAATTCCAATTCCGTCTGGAACGGGGTGGTATCCGATTGGTAACGGGTGAATTGATAGGCCCCCAATTCCCAACCTTCCACAAAGGCCGTGAGCAAGTCCCCCTTTTCACTAGACGGGAACAAAACAGTCAGGGATTCTTCCTTCAGTTTCGCGACATTCACCTTTGAAGCACTTACATTCCTGGAGATATTCCCTGCCAAGTTGCGGATTTTCTCCAAAGACGGATCGGCTATCTTCTTTATAACTACATAATGAACATCCTCGAAGAACACAGAGCAATGATCGCCGGGCTGATTGGATACAAACCGCTTGACTGTCTCATTTTTCTGTATGGTCGCATCGTCCTGATACATGATTTTCACGGCATTCGTCAATTCATTTCCTCCTCATACGTCCAATTGATCTTCACACTCTATCATACGTATTTTCATCGCTTCTCCGCAAGAACAAGGAAAAACGTCGCGATTGGACCAAGAAATAAAGATAGGAGAAACCAGTTCAATCCACTTCGGTTTTTCCCTTGGGCAATTCCCGCATTGATGAGCGCCAACGTCCCCCATCCGACGACATAACTTCCATTATCCATCTGAATCCCTCCGATTTTGCTACTACTACGTTTACGTTCTTCAGCAAGGAAAGTTCCTGAACAACTGTGGTACACTTTTCCTAATTACCGAAACGGAGGTTGACCTATATGAAACGATGGGATCACCAAGGCATTATTGATCGATTCGAAGCAAATCGCGATGACGCACAAGCGACTCCGATGGCTGCCTATATGAAAAACCATTTCCCATTCCTCGGGATCAAAAGCCCGCTGCGCCAACAATTACTAAAAGAACAATTCGAAGAATATGAGTTGCCTGGAAAGGATCTGCTCTTCGAGGAAGTGTGGACATTATACAAATTGCCGGAACGGGAGTACCAATATGCAGCGATCGCTTTATTGGAAAAAATGAAAAAGCATCTGACAATCGATGATTTGCCAGTTTTACGTCAACTGATCGAATCCAAGTCTTGGTGGGATAGCGTGGATACCATCGCTCCAAAGCTCGTGGGCCATATTGTATTCCATAATCGGGAGCAAGGGGGCCTCGTGATGGCGGAATGGTCGCAATCCGGCAATATGTGGACAAACCGTTCAGCCATCCTTCACCAACTGAAATATAAGAACGAAACGGATACTTCCCTTTTATCTAAAATCATTGAGCAGCATTCATTCTCCGGCGAATTTTTCATCCAGAAAGCGATTGGCTGGAGCTTGCGCGAGTATGCCAAAACCGACCCGAATTGGGTGCAGACCTTCGTCGCGACACACTCATTGAAACCGTTAAGCAAACGGGAAGCATTGAAACACTTTACAAGCATCGAATGAGATGCTTTTTTATTTCACTTTAAACAGTACCTTGCATAGAATAGTACCGTGTGATATATTATTGTCAATAACTACCTAGCATGAAACGCTACTGTCTATTGATTAGTAGTGAAAGGAGCGTACAGCAGGTGAATGTGCAATTTAAAAAAGGAGTACTGAATCTATGCGTGCTCGTCCTTCTAGACAAACAAGACCGGTACGGATATGAGCTCGTCCAGAAAATCTCAGATCAGATTTCCATTTCGGAAGGCTCCGTCTATCCGTTGCTGCGCCGGTTAACTAAAGATGGGTATTTTACAACGTATTTGCAAGAATCGACCGAAGGCCCGCCTCGTAAATATTATAAGTTGACCGACACAGGCCGGGCTTATTTGCAGGAACAACTGGAAGAATGGCGTAGTTTCACGGAAGGCGTTAATAATTTGATCGAGGAGAGTGTCCGAAATGACATAGATTCCTCAGATTAGAAACTGATCTATAGACCTGGAGTTTTAATTTCCAACACATTAAAAATGGGAGACACAGGGGTGGAAAGATGAAAAAGAATGAATTTTTACAAGAGCTGAAGCGCTTGATTCACAAAATTCCCGAACATGACCAAGCTGAAATCTTACAGGATTTGGAGGAGTATTTTACGGATGGAATGTTGGACGGAAAAACCGAAGAGGAAATTACAGCCGCGCTCGGTTCCCCGAAAGCATTGGCGAGGGATTTATTGGCCGCGCATCATCTGGAAAAAGCGGAAACAACGATTTCGTCCGGCAATGTATTCCGGGCTATGTGGGCGGTCTTGGGGTTAGGATTTTTTAATCTGATCTTCGTATTGGGACCTTTTGTCGGATTGGTCGGGGTATTGATTGGCGGATGGGCGGCCAGTGCCGGTTTTATCGCCGCGCCGCTTCTCGTGCTTGTAAATTATTTCCTTTATCCGGATACATTTGAATGGTTTGACGTGTTTGCCTCCTCCGCATTTTGTGGGTTAGGTCTGTTCGGGGCGATGGGCATGTATTCCGTAACAAAATTTTTGCAAAGTGGCTTTCTCCGCTATTTGAAATTTAATATGAGGCTTGTAAAAGGTGGTTTGCGTCATGCTGAATAGAAAAGAGCTCTCCCTCGTCGCCTTGGTACTTCTTATCGTTGGACTGGTCGGGAGCGCGTGGACATTCGGGAAAATGGAAAATACGGAATGGATGACCGAAGTCGTGAATGTAGAAAATAATGGATTTCAGGACATCCAAATTACCGTGGACAATGGAAGTGCAGAACTTTTGCCGACAAACGAACCGACTGCTCGCATTGAGGTTTCCGGACAACAAGGAAAATATAAACTGTCAGCGGATGCGAAAGAGGATCGCCTAGTCGTCCATCTAGAGGATAAGAATAAAAAGCTTATTAATTTTAACTTTAGCTTCAAAACACCGGCTGTCAAAGTATATGTGCCCGCAAACCGATACGACGCAATTCAAATGGAAAGCCGCAATGGAAAAATGAAGATGGACACGATCCAGGCTCATGAAATTGTAGCTACAACAAGAAATGGTTCTGTCGATTTGACAAATATTGATACGGAAAAGCTGAGGGCAGATACAAGAAATGGAAAAATTCGCGCCGATCAACTGACCAGTTCCACCATCCAAGCCAAATCGAACAATGGGCGAATTACGATGAAAAATAGTACGGCTGAAACAATGACGCTGGAAGCGGATAATGGCAAAATCGATTTGCAACATGTCCAAGGTCAAATTATAGGCGTTGCCAAAAACGGTCGAATTTCACTTCTCGCCCACGAGCTAAATCATCCGATGGACTTGAAAACGAATAACGGTTCCATATCCATCCAAACGGATCGGGAGCCTACAAACGCAATCATCCAAACACATGCCAGTAATGGGTCCATTACCGTTTTCGGAGAAAAGAACGGAGCGGGAAGTTACGGTGCCGGGGAGAATTTGATTCAGCTTTCCACTAAGAATGGAAAAATTGAAGTGGGGAAACGCTAAAAGAGGATGCGCGCGCATCCTCTTTCAGCTATTGATGGAGTTCATGATTTTCGCGTCTTTCATATTGACGTAATTCTGTTCCCCGACCCGGCGCTTGATTTCCTCTTCGGATAGAGGAGGTGGCACTTGGTCGGCGGCAAGCTCTATCGTATCCGGCTCCACTTCCGTCCTCTCGAGCGCAGCATTTCGCGCATCAATCGCGCGCCCATACTCTTCCATTTCTTCCCGCGACATTCGCACGTCTTCCGGTTTTTCGAACATGGCCCATTCTCCTTCCTGTTTGTACAATTTTTTCTACTTTACCCTGGCCCATCTAGTTTCAAACCGATGATTTTCCCCGTTCTATGTTTGCTATACTAATCATAAGACAATAGAGAGGGAGGTTGCTGGATGGCGACAATTCTTATCGATGCGGATGCCTGTCCGGTAGTGGATGAAACCATTCGCATCGCCAAGCAGTTCGGATTCCGCTGCATGCTTATTTGCGATACGACGCATGAAATGCACCGGGATGGCGCGGAAACCATTATCGTTTCGAAGGGAGCGGATGCAGTCGACTTCGTACTTGTCAACCGTGTACAGAAAAACGATATCGTCGTAACACAGGACTATGGATTAGCGGCCATGGTCCTTGCCAAACAAGGGCATCCGATTGATCAGAACGGCCGGCTCTATACGGAAGATAATATGGATCAACTGCTCTACGCACGCCACACCGCACAAAAGATCCGGATGGCCGGAGGAAGGCTGCGCGGTCCGAAAAAACGCTCCAAAGAAAGCAATGTGAAGTTCGAAGCGAGCATGCGGGCACTATGCCAGCGTATTGCCAAAATCGAATCGAATACATGAGGCGCTCGCCTGAATTCAGAGCGCACGACATATGAAAAGCCTGCCACGATTGGCAGGCTTTTCATATGTCAAAACAGAAAATCATATACTTAACCAATCATGGTTCCACTTGGATGACCAGGATGTCGGCATCTTCAATCGCCCGTAGGCTATGCTTTTCAAATGGCGCCATATGAAGGAGGTTTTCCGGGGAGACGAAGACTTCATTCCCCTCCACCTCGAATCGGACGATCCCTTTCCGAGCGACAATGATCACGTCCCGTTCGGAATGATGTTCCGCAACTTCTTCGCCCGCTTTCAGTTGGATGTTCATGATGGCTGCCTGTGGCAAGGATACAACCTTTTCCAAATGCTTTGCTTTTTCAATTAATTTCAATGGCGTAGGAATCACTTCCATAGTGCTTGGTCCCCTCTCTTTTTCAATTTAGCATTTCGTTTGCAATCAATTCATAGGACTTCAATTTGGCAGCAAAATCGTACGCTTTCATGACAAGCATCACTTCGTCGGCCACATATTCTTCCGCAAGCTGCTCTATTTGGGAACGGACCGTCTTCGGAGTGCCGACGATCATCCGCTTGCGATTTTCGAGTACACGCAACCGCTCATAATGACTGTATTCATAAGACAGTGCTTTTTCCGGAGAAGGAGTACCTGCCGAACGCATCCCCTGCTCCGACATGATCAACGATAAATCCAAGGAAGAGATGAGTCGTTCCGCCTCTTCCTCCGTTTCGGCGCAAGCGAAGAAGATGGCAACCGCCTGTTTCGGCTTTTGTAAATACGCAGACGGGACAAACTGTTGCCGATACTTGGCAGCGTATACAGGTCCCCCTTCCCCATTGATGAACTGGGCAAACATGTACGGCAAGCCTTTTTCAGCCGCAAGCAGGCCCGAATCAGGACTGGACCCGAGCATCCAGACAGGCGGTGCCGATTCCGTCACCGGGGTCGCCTTCAAGCCGAAATACGGATGATCCTCCGGCATCGTATCATGCAAATACATGAGCAGATCATCCACTTGGTCGGGAAATTGATGGACGTTTCGGTATTCCCCATTATTCAACGCATACGTGGCACGCGGCATGCCACCTGGGGCACGGCCGACGCCGGCATCGATCCTGCCGGGAAACAGCGCTTCCAACAGGCGAAAATTTTCCGCTACCTTATAGGCCGAGTAATGGGGCAGCATGACACCGCCCGAGCCGAGGCAGATGGTTGACGTCACGGAAGCCAGATGGGATATAAGGATTTCCGGAGAAGAACCGGCAAGTGTCGCCGTGTCATGATGTTCGGAAACCCAGAAACGTTCATACCCCCATTGTTCGGCCCGCTGCACAAGTTCCGCCGTCTGTTGCAGAGCGGTCCGGGCGTCGCTCCCTTCGGAAATCGGCGACTGATCCAAGATACTTAATTTGACCACTATCAGAATCCCCTTCCGTCGTCCCCTTTCCGTGCAAAGGCAGAGGCGCAAAAGGGACGCAGTGTAAGCTTTTTTACAGGAAACTCGAATTATCTTAGTTGTATATCCAATCTTACCTTCATCTTCATAATTATGAAAGTGAGATACTTTTCAAATCAATCGCAAGCACAGCAGATTTGCCCTATGTTTACGCGATACGGTCCTAGGAAATAGCAATACTATTATGTTAGTGGGAGGTTGGTGGGGTCTGATGCCTAAGATACTTTCAATCAGTACGATACAACCCCGATATGAGGTGACACAAGACGAAGCGGTCGAATTAACACGCTCTTTGTTCAGCAAACGATTCAAAGATATCAATCGTCTGTTGACCGTCTTCCAAAATGGGGATATCGAGAAGCGGCATGTCTGTATGCCATTGGATTGGTATGGGGAAACACATGATTTCAAAGAACGGAATGATTTATATATCGAGCATGCCTTGGAATATGGAGTTCAAGCCGTGAAGGATTGCTTACAGGGGGAAGGCTGGCTCGAAGAACCGCTTTCCCCCGATGCAGTGGATGCCATCTTTTTCATTTCTAGCAGCGGGATTGCCACGCCGAGCATCGATGCACGTATTATGAATCAACTCCCTTTCCGGGATGATACGAAACGCAGTCCGATCTGGGGACTCGGTTGTGCGGGAGGTGCTGCCGGCTTAAGCCGGGCGTATGAATATTGTCTCGCCTTCCCGGAAGCCAACGTACTCGTCCTATCCATTGAATTATGCAGTTTGACGTTCCAGAAAGAAGATTACTCCAAAAGTAATCTGGTTGGCGTTTCCTTATTTTCCGACGGAGTCGCCTGTGCACTTGTGTCCGGCGACCGCTCCCCGGTACGCGCCTTGAAAGCAATGCCGGCCATACTGACGACCACTTCCAAGCTTATGCCAGATTCCGAGGAGGTCATGGGATGGGATGTAAAAAACAACGGACTTCATGTCATTTTCTCGAAAAGCATCCCGAGCATCATTACGAAATGGCTCGGTCCGTTCGTCCATGAGTTTCTCGAAAAAGAAGGATTGACGAAAGAAGAGATTACCCATTTCGTCGCTCATCCCGGAGGTAAAAAGGTATTGCAGGCGTATGAAGAGGCTTTAGGGTTTGATCCGTCCATGACAAATGTATCGAGGGAGATATTGCGGGAGAACGGCAATATGTCCTCCCCGACCATCCTCTATGTATTGGAGCGGTTCATGCAGCAAGGGCCTGCCGTGGGCGAATATGGGTTGCTCGCAGCGCTGGGACCTGGTTTCTGCGGGGAATTAATATTAGCGAAATGGGAATGAGGTGAAGGGGATGCTATTTTTTACTGTCGTCGTTTCAATTGTCATTATCCAGCGGATTATCGAGTTGGCTATTGCCAAACGTAATGAAAAATGGATGCGGCGCCAAGGGGCTTTTGAGGCAGGCGCTGAGCATTATCCGCTCATGGTCATGATGCACATCGCTTTTTTTGTTTCACTCATCATGGAAGTAGCCATGCTCGATCGCCCGCTCTCCCCTCTCTGGCATTTCCTGCTGCCGATCTTTTTGCTGGCCCAAGTGATGCGGGTTTGGTGCCTGTCTTCTCTCGGCAAGTTCTGGAATACGAAAATACTCGTTATGCCCGGTGCGGATGTTGTGCGGAAAGGTCCGTACAAATGGCTTCGCCACCCAAATTATGTCGTCGTATCCATTGAAATTCTAGTCCTTCCCTTATTATTCAGTGCCTACTTCACAGCGTTCGTCTATTCCCTGCTCAATATTTGGATGTTATCTGTCCGGATTCCCACAGAAGAAAAAGCATTGCGAGAAACAACCGATTATGAAGAACGTTTTTCATTAAAAAAACATCCGGCCAAATGAAAGAAGCTTCCCCGGCGCGAGGGAAGCTTCTTTCATTTATCGTACGTCAATGTCTTGCCCATCAATCCGAACAGGATCGTCAGGACGGGAGACAGCAAGCAGAAGACGGCGAACGGGAAATAGGCAACGGTTGCCACCCCGAGCACTTTCGTGATGAAGATCCCGCAAACACTCCAGGGGACCAATGGGTTGACGACCGTGCCAGCATCCTCCATCACTCGGCTTAAATTCTTGCTTTTCAATCCGATTTTCTCATACTGAGGGCGGAAAGCTTGGCCCGTCAATAAAATGGACAGATATTGCTCCCCGATCAGCACATTGATGCCGATCGCGGTCAGTGCTGAAGAGGTAATGACCGAACCCGCCCGTTTCAAAACGCCGGCCAGTTTATCAAGTAAGCATTGGACGATGCCAAGCGTAAACAATAGCCCACCCATGCTCAACGCAAGCAGCACAAGCGCAACGGTGAACATCATGCTTTCCATCCCGCCCCGGGTAAGCAAGGCATCGATATCTTGGATTCCCGTCTTGGAAACATACCCTCCGAATAAAATACCGAACAAGTCCGCCATGCCATTAGATCGGTGGATGAACGACAAAAGGATGGCCGAAAGGGAGCTGGACGCCAACGTCAACAAGGCCGGTATTTTGCCGATCGTCATCACAAAAAGGACGATAAGCGGGATGAAGGCGTACCAATGAATGAGCCCCGTATCCAATAAGCCCGCCTGGAAAGCATCAATTTTCCCAAAGTCCACCCCTTCCATCCGAGGGGACAGTATACCGAAGAAAATCAATGAAATGAAAAACACAGGAATCGTCGTCCATCCCATATTCCGGATATGTTCAAACAGATCAACCCCCACTATCGAAGAGGCTAGATTCGTCGTATCCGAGAGAGGCGACATTTTATCACCAAAAAATGCACCGGACACGATAGCGCCCGCCACCATCGGCAAAGAGAGGTCCATGACATCCGCCATGCTGATGAAAGCGACCCCCACAGTAGCGACTGTCGTAAGGGAACTGCCGATGGATACACCGACAATCGATGTCACAACGAAGACGATCGCAAAGAAAAAAGCGGGAGTGATCAATTGAAAGCCTAGGTAGATCAACGTCGGAATCGTGCCACTCATCATCCAACTGCTGATCAGAATGCCTATGAAGAAAAACAGGAAGACTGCCCCCATCCCGGCACTCGCTCCATCCACCAGTCCTTTCTCCAACTGTGCAAAAGGCAGTTTTTTAAGAAGGCCATACGCGATTAATAAAAGAATGGCGAAAAAAATGGGGATATGCGGTACGGCGTCAAATACGATGATACTGACACTGATCATAGCAATGACTAGGCCGGTGAGCAGCAGCGCTTCCCAAAAGGCTGGGCGCAAGACTGATTTTATTTGAAACATGATGAGCCTCCTGATGTGTGTAAATAATGAAAAAAATAAAAAACTTTTTCAGCCCCGCGTCAGGGATGAAAAAGTCTTTTACAACGAGCGGATGGGACGGACTTTCAAACACGCCCTGGTGTTAGAATGTATACATACAATCCCCCAACATTTCATCCGGTATGCCTAATTTCCTTTTAGCATATCCAGTGAGGAGGGGATCCAATCAATGATAGATATATTCAACTTCCCTAGTGTAACATATACTAAGGCGTCATAGTAAGTTCATCTAACGAAAAAGCCGCTTATTCACAAGCATAACCGTCCCGATCGCCGTCCATTTTTTCCGAATAGGCCGGGTGCCCTTTCTTCACGCCGTTCGGATATTTCGTTCGTAATTCCGTACAGTTTTTGAAAACTTCCACGGGTTCCGAGACTGGACTCTGTTCCGCATTCTCTTTATCATATGCTTCGCTGTCAAAACCGCGATCTGTCGCATAATCCTCGATGGACCAGATGCCGAGCCCTTTCTTCTTTGCGACATTTTGAGCCTTTTCATACGGATCTAAATGGCGCGTATTCGGCGGATACACATAAGCTACACGGGCCAATCCCTCTTCCAATAACTTTTCTTGGACGCTCTCCCCGTCGACATACACATAAGCAAGTAGTCGGCCATATTTATCAATTCGTTCACCGATATCAAATTCAATTTCAAGTGTTCCGCTGTTTATCAGCTCTTGGTTTCGTGCTTTGGCTTCGTCGCCAAATGGCTGCTTTCCGAGCCGCGGATGATTGGTTTCAGGGGTGTCGATGAGCAAATAGCGGACATTCTGCTCTTTCCCCTCGTATATGATCTTGATCGTATCGCCGTCTATTACCTTCACCAGCTCTACCGGGACCAGCCCTTCTCGCGTGGGAGACTGTTCTCCATTACCGAAAGTGTCATATAAAAAGACTGACACCAACCCAAGAAAAATAGCTCCTAGGCCCATTTGCAATTTTTTCATCAAAAGAAGCTCTTCCTTTCCTATTCAACTAGTGCCATCCAATGTTACCAGTTTCGCAGAATCGGTTCAAATGGGGGAAATCAAGAGTCGGGCATGGTTTAGAAGTGGAGGCTGGGGACAACTGTCATGACTACATTTTAAAAACTGTAAGGGCCCTTAGAAACTCTTATGGCAATTTGACGAACTGTAAGGACTATCCCCGGAATAAAAACAGTAAGCCCTCTCTCTCAGTTAAAATAAAGTAATGGCTCAAAATCCACACTTTTAATATCATTAACAATTTATTTACCTATGATTCATATTAGATTAATAAACACCCCCTATGATAACTGATGAGGTTACTACTTTCATTGAGGGGGATGGCAACATGAAGAATGTGTTGAGAAAGAAAACAGCAATTGTCTCAATGGCCGCTGTTGTAGCTTTTTCATCGTTAGGCTTTGGCTACAATCATATCACTGAGGCGAAGAACAATCAGAATGAACCGACCAATGTCATTATGATGGTGATGGATGGAACGAGTGCAGGGGCTACTTCGCTTGCCAGATGGTACAAAGGCGAAAACCTGGCGATGGATGAAATCGTAATCGGAGGCGTGCGAACGCATTCAGCCGAGTCAGCGATCACCGATTCTGCGCCAGCTGCCACTGCCTTGGCGACGGGGCATAAGAGTAATGATAAGATTGTTGGACTTCTTCCTGAGTTAGTGAGTACACCAGGTGTCGAAGCGGTGGATCCTGAGGATGCCTTCAAACCAGTTGCGAATGTATTAGAGGGTGCAAAACTGCAAGGCAAGGCAACGGGGATCATTTCTACATCCGAAATTCAACATGCAACTCCTGCGGGCTTCTCTTCTCACGCAACACACCGCAGCAACTACCAGGATATCGCTGAGCAACAAGTGTATCAGGAAATCGATGTTGTTCTCGGGGGAGGTAAAGAATCCCTATTACCTGGCGAAGGGAAAAATTCACGAGTGGACGGCGAAGATTTGACTAAAGTCCTTGATGAAAAGGGATATGACTTTGTTGAAACACGTGAGGAGCTATTACAAACAAATTCAGATAAAATTTGGGGATCCTTTGCTCCATCTGCGTTAGCTTATGACTTTGATCGCGAAACAACGAGTAATCATGAACCAACTCTTGCTGAAATGACGGAAAAAGCGATTGATACACTCTCTACAGATGAAGATGGTTTCTTCCTATTTGTTGAGGGAAGTAAAGTGGATTGGGCGGCACACGCAAATGACCCGATTGGCATCATCAGTGACGTATTAGCATTTGACGATGCGGTACAAGAAGCATTGGACTTTGCGAAAAAAGACGGAAACACAATGGTCATTGCAGTGAGTGACCACGGGAACAGCGGAATTACAATGGGGAATGTCAACACAAATAGCAACTACCCCGAAATTCCGGTTTCTACTTATATCGATCCTTTGAAAAAAGCAACGATGACTGTTGAAGGTGCTTTAAAGCAATTGAACGACGATCGTTCCAATATGAAAGAAGTAGCTGAATTATACGGTTTGGACAATCTGACAGAAACAGAAATCGAAGCTCTTAAAGCATCAGAATCTTTACAAGCTGATATGTCGAAAATGCTGTCAAATCGTGCAAACATCGGCTTCTCTACAGGTGGTCATACTGGTGAGGATGTCTTCCTTTACGCCTATGGCCCATCTAAACCATACGGATTGGTAGACAACACCGATCTTGCGAAAACAATGGCGTCCTTCTTAGGATTTGATCTGAATAAAACAACAGACAAGTTATTTGTTAATGCAAAAGAGAATTTCGAGCAAAGAGGATTCGAAACGCGCATTGATGTGACAGATGAAAACAACCCTGTATTTATTGCAGAAAAGAATAATATCAGGATCGAACTACCTGTGAATAAAAACATTGCCCATGTAACGAAGCCAAACCAATCGTATACAAAGACACTTGACGGTGTAACCGTTTATAACGAAAAAGATTTCTATGTATCGGAATCTGCATTGAACCTATCCAAATAATCTTGTAACGAATGATTCCCTTATGCAGTTTGTCTAGGGGAAGCATTCGTTTTAAAATCGTAGTCCCCTACTCTATTCCCTTTTTAGCTCGTCAAACAAGCTCCCGCCAAGAAAATATCCGAAATAGACGAGGCTGATACCCGCCCCATATGTCAGAAGTAGATAAAGGATGGCCAAACGCTTCTGTCCACTTCGCCAGAGTTCCCACCATTCTTTCGTCAACGTTGAAAATGTCGTCAATGATCCCGCGATGCCGGTTGTTCCTAACGCTTTCCACCAAATGGACAACGGCAGACCAAATACGAGTCCAATCAATACAGATCCAGCCAGATTAGCAATGAATGTGCCTTTTGGAAAACCTTTCGGGGCATTCCACTTTTGAGCGATCCAATACCGGGAGACAGCGCCGATAAACCCGCCAATACAGACTAGAGCAAGTGTCATCCAATTCATATGCGCCCCTCCTGTTTTCCGCTCAAATAAAAGCCCGCCGATCCAGCAGTCAGACCACCGATCAGACTGACGGCGACGTAAAGCGCAGCCAAGCCAAAACGTTCCTCTTCCATTAGTAAAATAACTTCCATGCCCAAAGCGGAAAATGTCGTGAACGACCCTAGAAACCCTGTCGTTATGGCATCTTGCACCTCTTTCCGACTCGTCCATCTTTGCAATACGCCGCCCACAAGGTAACAAAGTAAAAACGAACCGATCAGATTGACCGCAAACGTAGCCCAAGGAAAATGGGCTTGCGCAACTACTTGGCTGAATAAAAAACGGCAACCGGCACCGGCCATACCCGCTAGACCAATCCATAGCCAGGCCTTCATTGCGCAGCCTTCTCCAGCAACCGGCGCTCCAGTACCATCTCCAAAGACAGCTTTTTGCTTGTGTTGCCGAAGCGGATATGGATCTCTTCCCCGTCCACTTTCAGAATGACCCCTTGGCCGAACACCCGATGCAACACATCAGTCCCTGCCGTCAATTCCTCCCGACTTCGGATACCGTTCGGGTTCAGCGGAGGAGGATTAACTGACTTCCCTTTGGATTTCCGTTCCTGCTGGACGGCAACTTTTCTTCTTTCAGCAATCTGCATTGGTTCCCCCACCAAGATCCTTTTCACTTCATTGATAAACCGGGAGTCGCTTTTCCGCGTATTTCCCGACTTTTGATAAGATAGCAACTCCAACCGTTCCTTTGCCCGCGTCATTCCGACGTAGAACAATCGTCGAGCTTCTTCCAGCATTAATGTATCCATCACATCCTCTTCCGATGGAATAACGCCTTGGACAAGATCGATCATGAACACCCTCCGGAATTCAAGGCCTTTCGCGCTATGGAATGTGGACAAGGTCACTGCGTTTTCCGGCGGATCATATTTCGCCTGTTGGACCGCTTGCTCGAGTTCCTGCAAGCGATTGGCAAACTCGACCATTGTCCTGCACGAACTTGCAATTTCCTCTAACGTATCCAAAATCCCTTGCAAGCCATCCAGCCGGAATCCGTACTTTTCCGACCTGCTCCGCAACGACTCTTCATATTCCAGTTCATACCGAATAACACGGATGACTTGAGCCGGCCGCATATCGGGAATATTTCTGTACACTTCCTGAAATTCTTTTAATTTCTCGGTTTGGTTTGTCTTTAATTCAACCGCTTCGATGAAACTATCGAATACATCCCCGTCTGTTTCTGCCGAAAGAAAACGGCTCACCTGATTGCGGGACACGAAGAGATTCATCTTCATGACGATTTGCGAGAAGATGTCTTTCCGGTTTGTATTGTAACTGAGCCGCATGAAATTCAGGATGTCCTTCAAAATCCAATGGGAGAAAAACCGGTCGTCGGCATCCTTCATATAAAAAGGGATGCCCCGCCTTGTCAATTCACTGACGAACAGTGTCGAGGAGGCATTATTCCGGAACAGGATCGCCACTTCCCCCAACTCTTTTTCACTCAACAATTCATATGTAATGTATTCGAGCTGGCGTTTTGCGTCATCGAGCCGCTGGATATGGATCGGCCCTTTCCCGCCATTTTCCGTCCGCATTTCTTTCGGATAGCGCTGTGTGTTGCATTTGATGAACGAGGCGGCCGTTTCGACAATTTCTTTCGAGGAACGGTAATTCTGCTCCATCCGCAAGATGGCGGCATCCGGATACACTTTCCGGAAATCCAGTAAGTAGGAAGGGTCGGCCCCTCTCCATGTATAGATCGACTGGTCGTCATCTGCCACGACGCAAAGATTTCCATGATGCGCGACGAGATGCTCCACGATTTTATGTTGGACGAGCGAGGTATCCTGACTTTCATCTGTCAAGACATAGTCATAGCGGCTCCGGAACTGCCCCGCAAGCGCTTCGTCCACCCGAAGCGCTTCTTCCCCGATCAGGAGCAGATCATCGAAATCAAGAAGCCGCTGCCGAGCGTCCCGGGACTTATACCGCTCGTATTTCAAAGCGATCTCCCCTGCCAGTTTGAATGGCCCTTCCACGGCTGTCCACTTTTCCATCGGGACCATTTTGTTTTTCAGCGCGCTGATGAATGTGGAAAGGGAGGACAGTTCATCTTCCGTCGCTTCATCGCGCAGTATCTCTTTATACAACTGTTTCAGCAAGGACGTTTTCGTAATCGCACCCCGTCCTTTTCCGCCTCCCTCGATCAGTTCATATCCGCTTCCCAGTTTCCCTAAATAGTTCCGTGCGATGGAAAACGCCAAACTATGGATGGTCGAAAAATCAACGGGCGGGCTATCCGGAAAAAAACGAGAAAACCGTTCCGCCATCTCTCGGGCAGCGGCACGGCTGAAGGTGACGGCTTTGATCCGTCCAGGGGATACCCCTTTTTCTTCGATTAAATAGCCGATCCGCATAATCATCGTTGTCGTCTTGCCGGAACCCGGGCAAGCGAGCAAAAGAAGAGGGCCTTCCGTCTGCAAAACCGCTTGCCGTTGTACATCATTCAAATCGATATTCAGTTCCCTTTTCTTCCGTACAAAAAAGTCTTCCATGGTGCGAACTCCTTTTATCCGTAACTATTCTCCATTTACTGTACCATAAAAACAGACAAAAGCCTTTGCACGTTGATGTGCAAAGGCTCTATTTGAAGAGGGTTCAAAATCCACCCGTCTCGTTCTTATCCTGCTGCAAGTCCACTTTTCCTTCGCCGCCCCCCGTATATTCCGAAGAGGCGACTTCGTTCTTGCGGCGCTTTTCATCCGAGAATTCCTGACCGATCTGCTTCGGATTTTCCATCTTGTTCTGCGCATTCGGATCCTTTTTTTCTTTTGGCATGCCGTTCACTCCCATTCGTGAATTGTCGGTTAGAATATACCCATTTCCAAATAGGTTTAATCAAAACCGACACGAGAGAAACTTCTTACTTCGGCACTCCCATTTCTCGGATAGGGGCGAAACGGAATTTCACGACACCGACGACGGAGTCCTTATCGATACAGCCCAAGACGCGACTGTCCATACTGTTGCGCCGGTTGTCCCCCAAGACGAACAACTGCCCTTCCGGTACCCGGATGGCGAAATCCTCCGTCAGCTTCTGCCCTTCCCCAATCCGCGCTTTCACCGATTGGATATATTCTTCCTCATACTCTTCCCCGTTGATGTAAAGTGTATCATCGACCATCTCGATGACATCCCCCGGCAATCCGATAACCCGTTTGATGAAATCGTCCTCCGTTCCCGGCGCATGAAATACAATCATATCAAAATGATGGATTTTATATATTTTGGAAATGACTAGTTTATTATTATGCTCAAACGTCGGTTCCATCGACTGCCCGGAAACGATGACGGGCGTGAATAGATAATGCCGGATCAGGATAGCCAAGAGGAAGGCGATGAAGATGGATCTCAACCATGAATAAAATTCAGTATGGCTTCTCTCGTACATTCAGCAACCCCCGTCCTCGAAAATATGTCTCCATTCTAGCATATTCATTTGCATGAAATGATATTTTTCAATCGTTCATTATGAATATACCGGAAATGAAAACCCTTGAAAACCAGTAATCGGCCGGTTTTCAAGGGTTCGCTTGCTCCTTACACTTTAAATTGACTGATTGCCTTATGCAATTCATCGCTGAGGCCTGACAGCCGATCCGCGGAGCCTGCCACTTCGCGGATGGCATGCAATTGCTCGGTTGTCGAAGCATTGATTTCCTCGCTCGCAGCAGCCGTTTCCTGAGATGTGGCTGCCATCGTTTCAATGGTCTCCAATACGGTTTCCTTGTGACGGACGACTTCATTCACCTCATCGTAGACGCTCGCGATGGATTGTTCTAAACGCTGCATCAGATCGGTAATATTTCCGAATGTCGCTTCCGTATTTTGGACGACAATTGCTCGATCTTGGAAAGACTGGCCGGTCTCCCGCATCTCCGTCGCCACCCGGTGAGATCCTTCCTGAAGTTCCGCGACAGTCGCTCTCACTTCATCCGTCGCACGACTTGATTGTTCGGCGAGTTTTCGGACTTCCTCCGCCACCACGGCGAATCCTTTTCCATGTTCTCCCGCTCTTGCCGCTTCGATGCTTGCGTTGAGCGCTAGCAGATTCGTCTGGGCGGAAACTTCCGTGATGGTCTCCAAAATGGTGCCGATCGCTTCGACTTTATGCTCTAGATCTTGGACGGAATTCCCCATGGACAGCAAATTGGTCCGCCAGTCAGCAAAGGCCGTCTGCAACTCATTAACCTGAGTACGCCCTTCTGCATTTGCCGCTTCCGCATCCGTTGCAATTGATCGCATGACGCCGGCTTTATCATGGATGCCCATAATCTGCTGACCTAGCAGATCCACTGTCCGTGTCGCATCCTCGGTATCATGAGCAGATTTGGTCGCCCCAGCTGCAACATCCTCAACCGCCCCTGCCATCTGTTCACTAATTGCGTTCGTCTCCTCCGCGGAAGCGCTCAAGCTCTCTGCGGAAAGGCGTACTTCTTGGACGGATTGCCGGACAGTTGTAATAATATCATGTACTTTCGCCGCCATGACATTAAAGTTGGCAGCCAATTTGCCAAATTCGTCTTTTGAGCGGACTTCGGCATGGACATCCAATTCACCCATCGCCATTTTATCCATCTCCGCACCGATGATATCGAGCGGCTTGATCATTTTAGTGATCAGGAACCATAAGAGGGCTCCGATGAGTAATTCCGCTAGGATGAATATGAAGATGACAAGATTCCTCGTCTCTTTCGCAGTGTCCATGATGGCATCTTCATTGAATGCGGCGCCAACCGTCCAGCCGAGGCGCGGAATTTCCGCGGAGACGGCCGTCATCGTCTTGCCGTTTTCTTCGTAACGCGCAATGCCGTTCTGCTGTGCCGCATTCATATATGAAAGGTCCGCCCTCTCGCCACTTTCGGTGACGCCGGATGGATGGACAATCGCGTTACCGGATTTATCCAACAGGAAAGGATAGCCCTGAAATCCGAACTCGCTTTCCGAAACCCGTTCGGTCATCATCGCCAAACTGATGTCAGCCCCAAGTACACCGATGACCTCATTATTTTGCGTCACCGCTTTGGATGCCGTAATGACATATTCCCCGGTAGTCAGATCGATATACGGATCAGACCAGACGACCTGGCTGGGATTCGCTTTCGCGTCAATGTACCAACTGCGACCTACCGCGTCAAAATCGGTTAGATCGACAAGCGGCATAAATATCGTTGCATTACTTTCCAGTGTAAAAAACGTCAAGCTCGCCGCCGGCAGCTCTTCCAAAAAATTGCCGAGTGCGTTTTCAATGCCAGTATGGGACAAGGATTCATTTGACCCGGTGGCCTTCTGTTCTTCCACATAATCTGCAACGGCTGGATGATTGACCAGCAGCTGCAACGCCTGCTCATATTGGAGCATGAAATTATCGATCGACTGGCCCATGACCGTGACCGCGACGTCGCTTTGGGAATACAGTACCTGCTTCGTCTGCTTCAGCATCTGATCATTGACAAATAAATTAATAACGCTAAGCACTATAAAAAACATGGCGAAGACGCTTACAATTATTTTTGTTTTAATGGACTTCAATTCGCTATTCTCCTTCATCTGCCGGTTGTTTCAATCCCGAAACTAGTCAGTTAATCCTGCTCATTATAATATACAAGTCTTATATAAGATAGATATTCTCACAGATTAAAACTATTTTGATATAAGGGAATCTTCTCGAAAAAATCCAAAAAAAGACACCTTTTCAGATGTCTTTCATACTACATATCCAAGGGACCGCAAGACATTATCCATAAATGCCTCCGTGTATAGATAGATGTCTTCGCGTTCCGGTTCCTGGTAGATATCATGGTAAAGCCGCTTCCACTGTTTGACTTGGACTTCCGACAACTGCTGTTTCCATACCCAGCTTCGCGCATAGGCAATATCACTCAACTGATCACTGCCGCCAAGGTGGAGAAGGACGGGCACGTCTTGGATGGTGTCCTCGTGCTGGAAGACCGACTTCATGAAAGTTTGCAATTCTTTATACCAGACCGCCGTCACAACCGGGTTATAGAGACGATCCGATTGCGCATCGACGTACACATCGTAATTGCGGGTCAACATTTCAATACTGATCTCATGATTCAGTTTCATGGAAGAAGAAAATTTCGTCAGCATCGCCGAGAATTTGGGCGGCTGGTGTTTCAATGAAAACCAAGGCGAACTGAGAATCAAGCCCGCGACTTCCAGTTTCTCCATTTGCAGGAGACGCGCGACCAAGGTCGCCCCTAGTCCATGCCCAAACACAAACAGAGGCAAATGATCCGCCAATCCGACACCGATCAATTTCTTGACATACTCTTCATATGTACGGAAGGATTCATTATGAATCCTTCTGCCGCTCTCCTCCCCATGGCCGGGCAAATCTCCGGTTACGACATGGTAACCGCTAGCTCTCAGTTTCTGGATCAACCATGCGAAACGGTTATGATGTTCATACGCACTGTGAACGATGACTGCGACCGCCTTAGGCTGTCCGTCCGCTTCCCATTTCCACATGAGCAACCTCCTCATCTATCCATCGTCTACTCTTATTTTTACCGTTTTCAGTTCAATAAAAACCCGAACTTTGTTAGGATAATTATACACCACTAGAGGAAGAGGGAGAACGAAATGATTTATCCATATAAAGACAAGACCCCTAAAATCGATCCGTCCGTTTACATTGCAGAGTATACAACTATTACGGGAGACGTGACAATCGGTCCAGAATCCTCCATCTGGTTCAACACCGTCATCCGCGGGGATGTCTCCCCGACCATTATCGGGAGCAAGGTCAACATCCAAGACCTCTGCTGCCTCCATCAAAGCCCCAATCGTCCATTGGTGCTGGAAGACGAAGTGTCGATCGGCCACCAAGTGACACTACATAGCTGCACAATCCGCAAAGGAGCGCTCGTTGGGATGGGCGCCATCGTGTTGGATGGAGCGGAAATCGGAGAAGGCGCATTTGTCGGGGCAGGCAGTTTAGTCCCTCCGGGTAAAAAAGTGCCGCCCCACACATTGGTCATGGGCTCCCCCGCTAAAGTCGTGCGTGAACTAAACGACGACGATAAAAAAGATATGGAACGCATCGTCCGGGAATACGCGGAGAAAGGGCAGTATTATAAGAGTTTGCAAAACTGATTGGGTGGAATGAAGCTGAGGGCAATTGAAAAGATAAAGTTTGGCGCTTGGATTGAGGTATCAGGGTTCGGTGTAAGATAACAGCGCTTGGCACAAACTATCAGCAAGTGGATCTAAGTATCGGCTGTTGATGCAATGTATCAGCGTTTGAAATGAAGTATCAGTCATTGGAGCAAAATATCAGCATATGGCGCGGGTTATCAGCACTTGACTCAATACATCAAAGATTGATGAGAGTTATAGCGTGAGAGTACAGTATCAGCGCTTCGCAAAATCCAAAAGGAAGGCCGCCATTTTCGGGCGCCCTTCCTTTAATCATTCAATCATCCAATCACGCGCTCCGCCAACTCCCTGAGCGCATTCGCTTTATCCGTCTGTTCCCATGGCAATTCGATATCGGTACGTCCGAAATGTCCGTATGCCGCCGTTTGCTGATAAATTGGGCGGCGCAGGTCGAGCATTTTAATAATGCCGGCCGGACGCAGGTCGAACAACTCTCGTACCAAGTCCACTAATTTGCTCTCTTCAATTTTACCGGTGCCAAATGTATCAACATTGATCGAGACCGGTTTAGCCACTCCGATTGCGTAAGCCAGTTGTACTTCACAACGATCCGCCAAATCTGCCGCCACAATGTTTTTCGCTACATACCGTGCCGCATAGGAGGCAGAGCGGTCAACTTTCGTCGCGTCTTTCCCTGAAAACGCACCGCCGCCGTGCCGCGCATAGCCGCCGTATGTATCGACGATGATTTTTCGGCCTGTCAGACCCGCATCCCCTTGAGGGCCCCCGATGACAAATCTTCCGGATGGATTAATGAAATATTTTGTGTCTTCATCCAACAACTCTTCCGGAACGACCGCACCGATGACGACTTCTTTCATATCCCGGGTGATCTGCTCAATGGTCACTTCTGGATGATGCTGCGTCGAGATGACGATCGTGTCGATCCGTACCGGTTTATTCTCCTCATCGTATTCCACTGTCACTTGTGTTTTTCCGTCCGGACGCAAATAAGGGAGGATTTCCTCTTTGCGCACTTCGGACAGGCGACGTGACAATTTATGTGCCAAACTGATCGGCAAAGGCATTAATTCCGGTGTTTCATTACAAGCAAATCCGAACATGAGACCTTGGTCTCCTGCCCCAATTGCTTCTAACTCTTCGTCCGTCATCGTCCCTTCCCGTGCTTCCAATGCTTGGTCAACTCCTGCTGCAATTTCAGGAGATTGCTCATCGATGGAAGTGAGAACCGCCGATGTTTCCCAGTCGAATCCGAATTTCGCGCGTGTATATCCGATTCCCTTCACCGTTTCCCGTACCACTTTCGGAATATCCACATACGTAGTTGTCGTAATTTCACCTGTGACCAAGACTAGCCCGGTCGTGATTGTTGTTTCGCAAGCCACCCGTGCATTCGCATCTTCCTTTAAGATGGCGTCGAGGATAGCGTCCGAAATCTGATCGCACATTTTATCCGGATGGCCCTCGGTTACAGATTCTGACGTGAACAATTTACGGTTTGACATACAATTTCCTCCTATATCCTACGAGATTGATACGGTACTCATAAGTCCCATGTTAAGTTTGTCCAGAATGAAGTACAAACTTTAAGCCATTTCGAGCTTTAACACGAGGGATAAAGGGCAATCTAATAAAAAAAGCCCTTCACTCACGTAAAAACATGAGGAAAGGCATGATTTCGAAAAGCACCTTTCACTCTTATCGTTCAAGGAATTTTACCTTGGTCCAGGTTTGGCACCTTCTCGCAGACGATTATGTCTTTGCAGGTTGCCGGGTTTCATAGGGCCTGACCCCTCCACCAGCTCGGGATAAGAGTATCCGTTCATACCTATGCTACGAAATTTTTTCTTCCTTGTCAACAATGTATGGCAATTGTGTCTAATTCATTGAGGTTGCAAATTAGTGTAGATTATTATTGGTAATGTGTTATACTATTCGTGAATTGTGATGGACACCCAAAAATTTAGGGATTATATGCAAAGGACGGTACTTACATTATGATTTCAGCGAAAATTGGCGATGCACTAAAAAATCTTCTTGCAGGAGAAAATGTAAACATCCAGCTTTCGGTGCCACAACTGGTCGAAAAGGCGACTTCCCGTGGAGAGGCTCAGCTTACAGCAGACGGAGCCATCACTGCGCGGACAGGAAAATATACAGGACGTTCCCCGGAAGATAAGTATATCGTCGAGGAAGCGTCTTCCAAAGACAAAATTGACTGGGGCAAAGTGAACCGGCCGATTTCCTCCGAAATTTTCGATTCCTTATATACGAAAGTGCTGGATCACCTTTCCAAAAAGGATGAGCTTTTCGTTTTCAAAGGATTTGCAGGTGCAGATAAGGACTCTCGCTTGGCTATCCAAGTCGTCAACGAATATGCATGGCAGAACCTCTTCGTCCACCAATTGTTCATCCGTCCGACGGAAGAAGAATTGAAAACGCACGAAGCCCAGTTCACCATTCTGGCGGCTCCTTCATTCAAAGCAGATCCGGCTGTAGACGGTACTCATTCTGAGACTTTCATCATCGTTTCACTTGAAAAGCGCATTGTTTTGATCGGTGGTACGGAATATGCTGGGGAAATGAAAAAATCCATCTTCTCCATCATGAACTACCTTCTTCCTGAACAAGGTGTCCTTCCGATGCACTGCTCGGCGAACGTCGGCGAAGCAGGCGATGTTGCCCTATTCTTCGGCCTTTCCGGCACAGGGAAAACGACACTTTCAGCGGATGCTGACCGCAAGCTGATCGGTGACGATGAGCACGGTTGGTCCGATAATGGCGTCTTCAACATCGAAGGCGGATGCTATGCAAAATGCATCAACTTGTCCGAAGAAAAAGAGCCGGAAATCTTCGGTGCGATCAAATTCGGTTCAGTTCTGGAAAACGTCGTTATCGACGAAGATACACGCATTCCGGATTACGATGATAACTCGTTGACGGAAAACACGCGTGCAGCTTACCCGATTCAGAATATCGAGAATATTGTCATGCCGTCTGTCGCAGGCCACCCGAAAACCATCGTCTTCTTGACGGCGGATGCATTCGGCGTATTGCCTCCGATTTCAAAATTGACGAAGGAACAAGCGATGTACCACTTCCTTAGCGGATTCACTTCTAAATTGGCAGGTACAGAGCGTGGCATCACTTCTCCGGAAGCAACATTCTCCACATGCTTCGGATCACCGTTCCTACCGCTTCCAGCGATGGTCTATGCGGAAATGCTAGGAAATAAAATCGACGAGCACAACGCACAAGTCTTTCTGGTCAACACAGGCTGGACTGGCGGCGTCTACGGCGTTGGGAAACGGATGGATCTGAAATATACACGTGCGATGGTCCGCGCAGCATTGGCGGGCAAACTGAACGATGTGGAAACCGAAACGAATGAAATCTTCGGACTCCAAATGCCGGTTGCCATCGAAGGCGTTCCGAGCGAGGTATTGAACCCACGCAACGCTTGGGCGGATTCAGCGGCTTATGATGAAAAGGCATCAGAATTGGCGGGACTTTTCCGTGAGAACTTCAAAAAATTCGGTCATGTGTCAGAGGATATCGTCCAAAAAGGCGGACCGATCGCCTAATAAATACGCGACCCCAGGTATGAAATCATACCTGGGGTTTTTTGGTACCTGTTTTATTGGTCGTCCACAGGCACCTTAAACGGTCTGTTCTTTCATCCAGAGACAGGCGTCCCGGACGGTTTTCGCATTGATGGCAGGCGGGAAATAGTGGGTATAGTCAGGGAAATACCAAGTATCGTACGGCTTCCCGTGTTCGCGTAATGCGTCTTCCAATAGGATCGCTTGTTCAAAGGAAACATTATCATCTTTCATTCCGTGAATAATTAAAACAGGACACGCGATTTCATTCACCCGGAAGAGGGCGGTCCGTTCCCGATATTCATCCGGCATATTATTCGGCGTTCCCCCGATGACGCGTTTCATCATCCGCCGCATATCTTTCCGTTCCTTGTATGTAAAAACGATATCCGAGACGCCTGCCCAGGTGACGACGGACGCAATGTCTTCGCGTAAAATGGCTGTCCATAATGCCATGATGCCTCCTCTTGAAAAGGCAAATAGGTGAATCCGTCCGTCCCGCAGTTTCGGGGACTGCTTTAAGACATCCACCCCATGGACTGCATCCAATCGATCGGCGCCGGCGAATTCATCTCGTCCTTCCCCTCCACGATTCCCACGATAATAAGGGGCGAACACGACAAATCCTTGTGATGCGAACTGGGCGATGCGGGCAGGCCGGACCATGCCGACATGCTGAATGCCACCACGCAAATAGAGGAGACCTTCATACTCCCCTTCCGCAATCGGCTCAGCGAGAAGCCCTTTCACCCTCAGACCATCCGACCAATAGGTGATTTCCTCTAATTGGACATTCGGGTTCGGGGACGGGTAAGGTCTTCGATGATAAATCATTCCATCACTCTGCATATGCTTCCACCCGCTTCCTGATTTGCTCCATCCCGGTGCCTGTCATATGGAAACTTAACTCGCCACAAGTCTCGATCTCTTCGTCCGTCAACCACAAAGCGCCTTCCGTTTCATGAAGTTCCGGGTGTAGTTCGATCGAGTCGACTGTCCCCGTGAAAACCGCCTTGCAAAACGTCTGGTTGCTGCGTACGACGTATTCGGCCACGTGGGCCAGGCCAGAAATGGAGACACCGGTCTCCTCCATCGTCTCGCGAACGGCCGCTTCCTCGATCGTTTCCCCTTCTTCTGCCTTTCCGCCAGGGAACTCGATACCGCGTCCGGGATGCCGGGTCATTAGCCATTTCCCTTCATGCTTCAGCACAACGAGGACGTGTCTCGCTTCCATTCCATCCGGATTCTTACCGAATGTCAGCTCCACACGTCCCCCGTTGACATCCGTAAAAACCATCATGTCACTTCACATCCTTTTGTTCAGTGTAGCGAAGGACAAAACCGTTTTCAACGGAAATATGGCAGTTGTTCGATGAACCGCTTCGACTCTTCATCCGTGAATTCATGAATCAGTGCATAAATCATCATCGTTCTCCGGTCCACGTCATAATTGTCTTTGTCAGAGTGATACGGAACGTAAGGAAGATGAGCACGAAGGAAATTCCGGAATTCCAAACGGTCCATTTGATTGAAAATCCGCTTGAAGACGGGCGCAGCCTCCCTCGTAATTTCCACTTCATATTCCCACGGAGAATCATGGGGATGCGGATATACTTGCTGATTGACGACCGATACGTATAATTTCATCTTTTCCATACGAACCATCCTTTTTTCCGGTTAGTATGGTCCGTGCAAAACAAAACATGCACCTCCGTTATGGAGATGCATGTCTCTTCCGCAATTAAGCTTTCACATCGACGGAAATCCCTTTAGTAGGATGTGCGGCAACCGGCTGAGCCGGCAAACTGTCCAACATTTCTGTCGCCGCAGCTGTGTTCATCGAGAGGGCTTTCGTCATCACACTCATTTGGACAGTGGACTGCAAACTGCGCAGTTGACTGGCCATCATGGAGTTGATATCCATTTCCCATCCCTCCTTTCACACTTCTACTATCGGTTTTTCCCTCTTGTTTTCAAGGCGGGCTTTTATTTATTATCCTCTCCGAGGAAGGCATTCAGCATCCACTGGTGTTTTTCGATGCTTTGATACGTCGCATTCAATAGATCCTCGGTCATATCATCGCCGTCTTTTGCAGCGAGGTCCATTCCCTTTTTCAGCGATTTCATGATTTTATCGAAATCCTCCACCAAGGTTTGAACCATGCCTTCCGCCTTCTCGCTTCCGCTCGCTTCTTCCACGACAGATTGCTCCAGGTGCTCTTTTAGCGTGGCAACCGGATTTCCACCTAGTGTCAAAATACGCTCGGCGATTTCATCCATATGTAGCGTAGCCTCATTATAAAGTTCCTCGAATTTCGCATGGAGGGTGAAGAATTGATTCCCCTTTACATACCAATGGTAATTATGGAGTTTCGCATACATGACTGACCATGTGGAAACCTGTGTGTTCAACTCTTCTAATAGCTCTTTAGACATAAAAAACAGCTCCTTTTATCTACTCTATTCCCATTCAGCGAACGTTTACTCATGGATGATGGAAGGCTTTTGCTGAATGAAAAATCATCTCTCTTTTAATTTACCACAGATAGCTCTAGAATAAACATAATGACATATTCAGGAGTAAATAATTTGAAAAAATTGCTAATCGGTTTAATTAAAATATATCAAAAAGTCATATCTCCACTGACACCTCCCTCTTGTCGCTTCTATCCGACTTGTTCCCATTATGGTATAGAGGCCATTGCAAAACATGGAACGTGGAAAGGGGGATGGTTGACCATCAAACGGATTTCAAAATGCCACCCATTCCATGAAGGCGGATTCGATCCTGTTCCGGAAAAAGTGGAAGAAAAGAACAAAGTGTAAGTTCGGTCTTGTGAACCGGACTTTTTTCTTTTGTATAAATGGGTTGTCAAAACCCCGACTCTTATGTATGATAAAAAAGCGCACTACCTAAATCGTAATCATTACTATTAAGAAAAGGAGATTCAGAATGATGGGATACAAACGATTTTTTATTCTTTGTCTATCGGTTCTTTTCTTGCTGAGCGCTTGCGGCAAGAATGAGAATAACGAAGCGAATGAGAAAGACGAGGAAACATTGACTGTCTATACGACGGTTTATCCGCTTCAGTATTTCTCGGAACGGATTGGCGGCAGCCATGTCGACGTCCATTCCATCTATCCTGCCGGGGCCGATGAACATACATTCGACCCAACTCAAAAGGATATGATGGCCCTTGCCGACGCGGATTTATTTTTCTATATCGGACTTGGACTGGAAGGTTTTGTGGAAAATGCAGAAAAAACTTTGAAGAATGAGCATGTGAAATTGATTCCGACTGCGGACCTGATTCCGGAGGAGCAGCTTGGAGAGGGACATAGCCATGAAGACGAGGAGCATGGGCATGACAAGCACGACGGGCACGAGCATGACGAAGGAGAACATGATGGCCACGGGCACGAATCTCATCTGCATGACCCGCATGTATGGATCTCGCCAAATCTGAGTATCGAACTCGCTACCTCTATCAAAGAGGCGCTTATCGATGCAGCACCTGAAGCAAAAGAGGAGTTTGAAAAGAATTTCGAGCAATTGAAAGAAGACTTGGAACAACTGGATAAGAAATTCCAAGAAATGGCTGACGAAGCTCCGAATAAAACCTTTTTCGTGTCCCATGCCGCTTTTGGTTATTTGGCAGATCGCTACGGTTTAGACCAAGTCGCAGTCGCAGGCCTAAATTCGCAAAGCGAACCATCTCAAAAACAACTAGCGATCCTTGTCGAGGAAGCAAAAGAAAAGGACATCAAGTTTGTCCTGTTTGAACAGAATGTCTCATCCAAATTGACGGAAGTCATCCGCAAGGAAATCGGAGCGGAGTCGCTAACACTCCATAATTTAGGCGTGTTGACGAAAGAAGATGTAGAACACGAAGAAACCTATTTTACGTTGATGGAACATAATTTAGAAACATTACGCACCGCGCTAAGTAGTGAATGAGAAAGGACCGCTCCTGGATTTGGATTTGGGAGCGGTCCTTTTGTGGAATTTGGAATTTTGGACAAAATGGGACCGTTTCACGCTGAACCATGGTGGTCCGTACGCGCCATGATAGTTTTGCGCAGGGCCATGACAGTTCTCCGAGTTGTCCTTACAATTCGCGGAATTGCCGTGACAGTTCGCACAAGCCATGACAGTTCGCCAAGCACATTAATCCGAACGTTCCAAGTTCCCATGGCCTTCCTGTTGGGCGGCCCACTGTTTCAATTCGCGCCGCAGCAGTTTATTGGACGCGTTGCGAGGTAACTGGTTCACAAAGTAGTATGCTTTTGGCAATTTATAACGGGCGAGTCTCTCCTCGCAAAATGCGGTCAGCGTATCAGCCGTCACCTCGCCTTGCTTCACGATAAACGCCACCGGTACGGTGCCCCATTCCGGATGGGCTTGTCCGCAGACGCCCGCCTCCAACACAGCTGGATGCGAAGCAAGGATGTTTTCAATCTCGGCCGGATAAATATTCTCTCCGCCTGAAATGATCAAGTCCGAACGCCGGTCGACGATAAATAAATACCCTTCCTCATCAATATAACCGAGGTCTCCCGTCGGCAACCAGCCGTCCCGTAGCGGATCTTCCGTCGCCGCATGGCCAATATACCCTGGCGTGACATGCGGGCCTCGAATGAGTACTTCCCCCACATCTCCTGCAGCGTGGGCGCCGTTTATTTTGATTTGGTTAAAAAAGAGCGGTTTCCCTGCGGAACCGATTTTCCGAATTGCATCCTGTGCAGCCAAGGTGGCCGTTTGGGAGCTCGTTTCGGTCATGCCATACGTTTGCAGGACTGGCATGTTCCGTTCAGCAGCTCGTTCCAAATAATTCACGGGCACCGGCCCGCCTCCGGGAAGCATGGTCCGGAAAGAAGGATGCGCCATCTGATCCTGCTTCTCCAGTTCCTGCAAAATCCGATTCAACATCGTGGCTACAACGGACATCCGAGTCACTGTCCCTTGTCGGATTTCCTCCGCCGCAGCAACCGCGTCAAATTTCTCATACAATCTCACTTCCATCCCGTATAGCAGCGAACGGACTAAGATAGAAAAGCCACTAATATGGAACAACGGCATTGCGCATAACCAGACATCCTGTTCCTCCAGTCCGAGGTTCAACACGGAAGACAATGCGCTGGATGTGTGATTTCCCGCAGTTTGGCGGACGCCTTTAGGCAATCCGGTTGTGCCGGATGTATACATGATCGTAATCGTGCGGTCGGGTCCCCATAATTCTTGGGGAACATGCGCCATGCTTTGCCCCGCTTCCACTTCCGAAAACAGGAGAACCGGCAAATTGGGATGGACGAGGTGGCGCAGCGAATCTTGAACCAACACCGTCGCGGCTTTCGAATCCTTCACTTGCCACTGAAGCTCCTCCGCTGTCAGCCGGCTGTTAAGCATGACGATTTCCAGATCGGCCAAAAGGCACGCCTGGATCATGAAGACCATTTCCGGATTGGACGAACCGAGCAATGCAATGCGGCTATCGGAGGCCAAGCCTTGCCCTTTCAACTTCCCGGCAAGCTGTAAAGCCCTGTCTTTCATTTCCCAAAAGGTCCAACGTTCCTCGCCGAACGAGAAG